>DATGAX010000433.1:0-3301 GCA_035312965.1 Acidimicrobiales bacterium | reverse complement strand
GGCCTCCCGCATCGAGGCGGGGAGATAGCGCTCCCACAGGTCGGCCGGTTCGACGACGTGGTCGTCGACCGAGATGATCCGGGGCAGCTCCATGCTCGCCTTCCTTCCCGTCCGTTAAGAAACTCTTCTTAAGGGCCGGGGCCCAGGGTAGCGTTCCGGGCGGTGCAGATTCCGGCCGCCACCCCCGAGCGGATCCTCGACGAGGCGGAGCGGCTCTTCGCCTCGCGGGGTGTATCCGGTGTGTCCCTGCGGGAGATCGCCCTGGCCGCGGCGCAGCGCAACAACGGTGCGGTGCAGTACCACTTCGGTGACAGGGACGGCCTGGTGCGGGCGGTGTTCGCCCGCCGGGCCGGCCCGATCGACCGCCGGCGGGTCGAGCTCCTCGACGCGCTGCCGCCGGCGGGGCAGCTGGATGTGGAGGAGGTCGTGGCCGCCTACGTGGATCCGCTGGCCGACCAGGTCGTGGCGGCGAACTGGTATGTGCCGTTCCTGAGCCGGCTGCAGGCCGAGCATCGCCGCGACGAGCTGCTCCGACCGGCCAGCGCAGGGATCGACGTCGGGTACACCATGGCCCGCTCGATGCTGCGGAACGGGCCGCTGGCCCACCTCGGGCGGCGGACCTTCTCAGTGCGCTGGCGGCTGACCATGAACCTGGCCATAGACGCCCTGGCCGACCACCAGCTGGGCTCGTACGGGGAGGACACCCGGGCGTTCAGCCGGGAACTGGTGCCCGCCATCACCGGCCTCCTGAGGGGGCCGGCCCGGGCCTGACTCAACGCGGCGAGGTCCAACGTCCAACCGCGGATTGGTCCTCATACCGAGCCCGACCCGCCCCGTAGCGCCCGGCCCGGCAATGCCCCGGTCAGGAGGCCGGCCTCCTGGGTGACCGTGCCGCCGACCACTGTGTAGCGGTAGCCGCCCGGCCCCCGCCGCAGCCGGCGGGCCCCGGTCGGCAGGTCGGCGGTCATCACCGGTTCGTCCCAATGCAGCTCGTCGAGGGCGAACACGTTGAGATCGGCCCACGCCCCCTCGCGGATGGTGCCGCGGTCGTGGAAGCCGAAGAGGTCGGCCGGTCGTCCCGTCAGTTGGTGCACGGCGTGCTCGACGGTGAAGTCGCCGCGGTCGCGTACGTGGCGGGTGAGCAGCAGGGTGGTGTCCCCCACGGCGCACATCATCTGCAGGTGGGCACCCCCGTCGCTGTTCGAGATGATCCCGGCCGGATGGAGCAGGGTGGCGGCCACGCCGTCGGGATCGGAGTTGGCGATCCCGGTCCCCACCACTCCCGGTTGCAGATCGTTGTCCAACAGCCAATCGGCCAGCACGTCCGAGGGGTGGCCGCCCCGCTCGGCGACCAGATCGGCGAAGGTCGCGCCGACCCAACGCTCGTGCTCGGGCCGTGTGACCGAGATCAGCCGGATGCGGTCGGGCAGCCGATGGCGGATCATGGTGAATGGCGTCCGGTCCCACTCCTCGCGGGCGACGGCCCGCCACTCCGGGTCGGCGAGCAGCCGGGCCTTCTGGTCCGAAGGGGCCTGAACGGCCTTGTGCCAGCCGTTCGGCATGGTGAAGAAGGACATCCCGCCGCTCCAGTTGACCTGGATGTCCAGGGCCCGGGGCGATATCTGCGGGTAGCACCGGGCGCCGCTCTTCTGCAGCTCGGCCGCGAAGTCGAGTTGGCTGAGGGCCAGATCGGGGGCCTGGTCGTCGTAGAAGATGCTGATCCAGGTGTGCACCAGATCGAGCGGCCGGCACAGATCGGCGACGCGGGCCACGTCCCTCAGGGTGTATTTCGGTATGGGGCTGGCTATGAACTGCAGGAAGCGCTGCTCCTCTGCGAGGATGCCGACGAGGTGGCCCAGCTCGGCGTCGTCGGCCAGGCGGCTGGGCACCGGGCGCTTGCGCCGGTCCTCGTCGAAGCCGAGGGAGCTGGACATGCCGAAGGCGCCCGCCTGCAGGCTCTCCCGCAGCAGCTCGCCCATCTGCCGGCGTTCCTCTTCGGTCGCCGGCCGCTCCCATGACTCGGCCCCCATCACGTACATGCGGATCGGGGTGTGGCCGACCAGAGCGGCCACGTTGACGCCGTAGTGGCCTTCGGATACCCGCTCCATGTAGGAGGGATAGCGCTCCCAGTCCCACGGGACCGAGCCGGCCAGAACGGCCTCTGGGAGGTCCTCGATGTAGCAGAAGAGCCCGCGCAGCTCTTCGACCGCCTCGGGCCGGACCGGAGCCATGGACAGAGAGCAGTTGCCCGCCAGCACCGTCGTCACTCCGTGCTGCGGGACAGGATCGCAGGCCGGGTCCCAGAAGAGGGTGGGATCGAAATGGGTGTGGGTGTCGATGAATCCGGGCGCGACATAGGCGTGCCCCGCGTCCAACTCCGGTTCCCCCTCGCTGTGGAGGCCTTCTGCGACCTCGGCGATGCGGCCGGAGCGCACCCGCACGTCGGCCCGGCGGGGCGCCGCTCCGGTGCCGTCCAGGACGACGCCTCCTCTAACCAATAGATCACCCATGGCAGCTGCCTCCGATGTGCTCGTCCTAGCCGCGCTCAATCAGGCAGATTAGTTGTCTGATTGGCCGAAGGGAGGCTGTTACGCTCGCCGAGTGACACTCATCAACGGGAAGGTGGCGATGGTCACCGGCGCCAGCCGCGGCCTCGGCGAGGCCATCGCCCGGCGCCTGGCGTCGGCCGGGGCCAACGTGATCCTGTCGGCCCGCACCCTCGAGCCCGACCCGGCCCAGCCCGGATCGCTGCTGGAAACGGTGGAGTCCATCCGGGCGGCCGGCGGCGTGGCGGAGGCGGTTCGATGCGACGTATCGAAGAGCGAGGACCGCCGGCACCTCGTGGGGCAGGCCAACGCCCTCTTCGGACCGGTGGACATCCTGGTCAACAATGCCGCCGTCACCTTCCTGCTGCCCGTCGAGCAATTCCCGGAGAAGCGGTTCAATCTCATGGCGGAGGTCCAGCTCTGGGCCCCGCTCCACCTGATCCAGCAGGTGGTCCCCGGCATGCGGGCGAAGGGGTCGGGCTGGATTCTCAACATCACCAGCCGATCCGCCTCCTACCCGATCGGCCCGCCGTTCGACGACGTCCAATCCGGCGGGCACATGAGCGTGTACGGGACCATGAAGGCGGGACTGGACCGCCTCACCACGGCTCTGGCCGGAGAACTGGCACCGTCAGGGATCGCAGTCAACGCACTCGCCCCCTGGGACAATGTGGCCACCCCGGGCGCGGGCCATCACGCCCTGGTCGAAGGGTTCCCGTTGGAGACGACGGACATGATGGCGGAGGCGGCTCTGG
>DATGAX010000432.1:0-3539 GCA_035312965.1 Acidimicrobiales bacterium | reverse complement strand
TGCGCAGGAGGATCGACGTGGCGCCGATCTTCAGGAACGTGGCGTACTCGCTCATGTTCGAGTCACCGACGATGACGTGTAGGCGGCGGTACCGCTCGGCGTCGGCGTGGGGCTCGTCCCGGGTGTTGATGATCGGCCGGCTCCGCGTGGTGGCGCTGGAGACGCCTTCCCAGATGTGCTCGGCCCGCTGGCTGATGCAGTACATGGCGCCCCGGGCGGTCTGGAGCACCTTGCCGGCGCCGGCGTAGATCTGCCGGGACACGAGGAACGGGATGAGCACCTCGGCGTAGTGGCCGAAGTCGTCGCGCCGGCTGGTCAGGTAGTTCTCGTGGCAGCCATATGAGTTCCCCGCCGAGTCGGTGTTGTTCTTGAACAGGTAGATGACGCCCCTGATCCCCTCCTCCCTCAGGCGCTGCTCGGCCGACAGGAGGAGGTGCTCGAGGATGCGCTCCCCCGCCTTGTCGTGGATGACCAGGTCGAGGACGGAGTCGCACTCCGGGGTGGCGTACTCCGGGTGGCTGCCCACGTCGAGGTAGAGGCGGGCGCCGTTCTCCAGGAACACGTTGCTGGAGCGACCCCAGCTCACCACCCGGCGGAACAGGTAGCGCGCCACCTCGTCGGGGCTCAGGCGGCGCTGGCCACGGAGGGTGCAGGTCACGCCGTACTCGTTCTCGAGTCCGAAGATGCGTCGATCCACTGCACGCCACGGTACCGTTCAATTCGTGGGCTCCCGTCGAATGGTCCACCTGACGAGCGTGCAGGGGCCCTTCCACGCGAGGGTCGTCGTCGCCCGCCTCGGCGCCGAGGGCATCCTCACCGAGCTCCGCCCCCCGGTGGACGGCCCCTACCCGGTCCTCCGGCCCGTGGACGTGTACGTGAACGAGGAGGAGGCGGAGGCGGCCCGCGAGCTCCTGCTGGCCGATGAGGTGGAGGCGGCCCTGGCCGATGTGGGTGACCCGTTTCCCGGGCTCACCGACGAAGGCCGCGAAGCGGACGCAGAAGCCAGGGACTGGGCCGCGGCCGGCTCCGCCCGCAGGGCCCGGCACACCTGGATCCTGGTCGCCGCCCTGGTGGCGCTGGCCGCCCTGTCCTTCGCCCACCTGCTGAGCTGAATCGCCCGAGACGAGGGCCTCAGGCCAGGAGCTGGGCTGTCTCCGCGGCCTCGACGCGACGAAAGGCCCGCCTGGGCCGGGAGCGGGCCAGCACCGCGATCTCCAGCTCGCCGGGGTCGATCTGACGGTCGGGGCCGGCCAGCGCCCGCACGGCCGCCTTGAGGGCGTCGGCCAGCGAGATGCCCTCCCGGTAGTCGCGCTCGACCCGCTCGGCGATGGCGTCCGCCTCGCCGCCGATGACGGCGAAGTTGCGCTCGTCGACGACGGTGCCGTCATAGGAGATGTGGAAGAGCTGGTCGTGCCCGGGGGCGGAGCCCACCTCGGCCACCAGGATCTCCACCTCGAGAGGCTTGATGTCGTGGGTGAACACCTGGCCGATTATCTGGGCATAGGAGTTGGCCAGCGAGCGGGCGTCCACGTCCTCCCGGCTGTAGGTGTAGCCCTTGATGTCGGCGTGACGGACGCCGGCCTGACGGAGCTGGTCGTACTCGTTGAACTTGCCCACTCCGGCGAAGGCGATGCGGTCGTAGATCTCGCTGATCTTGTGGAGCGTGCCCGAAGGGTTCTCGCCTGCGAGGACGATCCCGTCCTCGCAGGCCATGCCGATGAGGGAACGTCCCCGGGCTATGCCCTTGCGGGCGTAGTCGGCCTTGTCCTTCATCAACTGCTCGGGGGCGACGTAGAAGGGCATGCTCATGGCCGCTGCCCCATGGCCTTCTTTTGCTCGATGAGGTTCCCGAAGCGCTCCGCCACCTCGGAGTCCTCCACGTGCTGGAAGCCCTGCGCGGTGATGGTGGCGACCGTCGGGTAGATCCCACGCACCACGTCGGGACCGCCCGTGGCCGAGTCCTCGTCGGCCGCCTCGTACAGGGCCAGGATGGCGAGCTCGATGGCGTCCTCCCTGCCCATGCCGTCACTGAAGCCGAGCTTCACCGCGGTGCGGGCGTCGCGCCCCCCCGAGCCGGTGGCGTGGAAGTCGGCCTCCTCGTAGCGGCCGCCGGTGACGTCGTAGGTGAAGATGCGCCCCACCCCCCTGCGGTTGTCGTAGCCCGCGAAGAGGGGCACGACAACGAGGCCCTGCATGGCCATGGGGAGGTTCTGGCGGATCATCTGGCCCAGCTGGTTGGCCTTTCCCTCCAGGCTGAGCGTCACCCCCTCGACCTTCTCGTAGTGCTCGAGCTGGGTCTGGAAGAGCCTGACCATGTCCAGGGCGGGCCCGGCCGCGCCGGCGATGGCGACGCCGGAGTGGCGGTCGGCCTCGAAGACCTTGTCCAGGGCCCGGTGGGCGATGGTGGGCCCTTCCGTCGCCCGCCTGTCCCCCGCCATCACCACGCCTTCGCCGTAGCGGAGGGCCACGATCGTGGTGCCGTGGCGGAGCTCCATCGGGGGGTTCCCGCCCTGGGCTCGGGGCGTGGGAGGGTCGAGTCCCACCCGGTGGAGCAGCTCGGTGAAGCTGGGTCCGGGCCCGTCTCCCGGGGGGAACATGGGCAGGCTCATCGCCTGTGGAGGCTACCGGTCAGACGGGATCCCCGGTGAGGGGCACCAGCCGCGTCCGCCGGTGGAAGACGAGGTAGTGCGCGGCTTCGGTGAGCAGGGCGGGGTCCTCCCGGAAGAGACCCAGGGCGTTGTTGCAGCGCACGCAGAGAATCCCCCGCACCTCCCCGGTCAGGTGGTCGTGGTCCACGTGCAGGCTCACGCGCTCGCCAGGCAGCTCCCCGCAGATAGCGCAACCGCCGTCTTGGAGCTCCAGCAATTCGTCATATTCGGCCTGTGTCAGGCCGAACTTTCGCTTCAAATGACTCTTGCGGTCACTGATCTTTTTCTTGCCCGACTGCTTGTAGGCGTCGAGGCGGGCGCGGTAGCGGTCGGGGTTCTCTTGTTGCCAGCGCTTTACTCGCCGCCGGTTTACTTCTGGGTCAGCGGCGTTGCGCGCTACCTTGGCCGCCAGGTTGCAGGTCTTGCAGTCGCTACGGTATCCGTCCCGCATTCCCTTCGCCTTATAGAAGTTATCGAAGGGTTTCAGCTCACCGCATTTACTGCATTTCTTCAAACTATTGGCCGCCCTTTTGCACGTAATTTCTCACGAACTCCTCCGCGTTGTCCTCGAGGACCTCGTCGATCTCGTCCAGCAGCTCGTCCAGCTCGGCCTTGAGCTTCTCGCCTTTCTCCGACTTCTCGGGCGTCTCCTCGACCACCTCTTCCTCACGGGTGGTCGACTGCTTCTTCTTCTGCTCTCGTTCTGCCATGGTGCACCGATCTCCCTACGATCCCAGCCGTTCCAACAACTCGGCCGGGCTCGAGCATCCTTCGAACAGGGTATCGACCATGGATGCCGTCCCCCGTAGCGGCTCCATCATCGGAACTCTTCGCAAGGGGTCGCTGCCCAGGTCGAACACGAGGGAATCCCAGTTGGCGGCGGCGATGGCC
>DATGAX010000431.1:0-2258 GCA_035312965.1 Acidimicrobiales bacterium | reverse complement strand
GAGGAGGTACCCGGCCACGTGGAGGCCATAGGCCTCGAGCCGGTCTCGCTCCTCGTCGGAGGTGGTGAGCACCACCACCGGCGTGGCGTGGAGCAGGGGATCGCCGCGCAGCTCGCGGAGGAACTCGATGCCGTTCATGCGCGGCATGTTGAGGTCGAGCAGGACCAGATCCGTTGTCGGGGGCGCATCCGACTCTGTCTGGCCCGCAGCCACCTGCTCGCCTTCGGCGCGCAGGTGGTCGAGCAGCTCCCGCCCGTCGGAGACGCAACGGACCGTCGTGCGCGGGTTGGCCTGCAGTACGGCCGTGCGGATGAAGCCACGGTCGTCCTCATCGTCATCGGCCACCAGCACCACGAAGTGGCGCCCGTCTCGAACCGGACGGCCCACATCTCCCACTTCGACCACCTTCGCTAGGGGAGCCGGGACGGCGCCCCGCCTCTTCGGCACCACTATGGGCGTCCGCCCGGATCGCCCCGATAGGGCCGAAGGTCCATTACCGATCGGTAGGTGGGGAGGGGTCGGTCGTTTCTGTGAAGGAAGTCGTCTTCTGTGAAGGAAAAGGTGGGAAATCCCCTACTTTCGCTTCACAGAACGACTTTCGCTTCACAGAAACGCCACTTCGCTGGCGCGACGGTGCCGGTCGGTCGCTCGGACCCCCACGGACCCGGTCCCGCTGGTCGAACCGACCGGCTACCGGGAAAGTGTCGAGAGACTCAGACTTCGCCCGTGGGGGCCGGCCCCCCTGAGGCCGGGCCGCCGGCCCGGCGCCGGCGCCGGGCGACCAGCCAGCGGCACCACCGCGGGTCGCTCCGCCGTCTTCGGAGTCGGTGTCCAGCGGGCCTGGCGGGCGCCGATCAACCAGCGGGTGAGAGCCAGGAACGGCCCCGCCGTCTCGAACAGGCCGGTGACCGGCGTGAGCAGAAGCAGGGTCAGGTGCTGGCGCACCCGAGCCGACCGCCCCATGGCCTGGTAGCGCAGGTTGCGGGCCAGCCCGATCTGGTACGAGAGCAGCCAGCCCAACCCGGCGAGAGATATGAACAACCGCCAGACGCCGAACGGCGAGACCACCGCCGTCTGGCGGACGGCGGGGTGGAGCAGGAAGTAGAGGCCGGCGAAACCGACCGGGAACCCCATGGAATAGGTGGCCACCCGGAAGGCGACGGCCCGGCGCAACCGGCCGAGCTCCGGGGCCGGGATGGACCGCAGATCGTCCCGCTGACCCATGGCTCTGAGGCCCTGCAGCGCTCCCATCACCCAGCGCAGGCGTTGCTGCACGCCCCAGTACACGGACAACGGGGGCTGCTCGAGCATGGTCGCCCCGTGCCACCCGAAGCCTTCCCTGCCCAGCAGGGCGTAGGCCCGCAGGCCGAACATCAGGTCCTCGGCGACATAGGGCTGGCCGTCGATGGAGCCGAAATCCCACCCGATCCGGTTCTCCAAGTCCACGTCCACCACCAGGTTGGAGCCGTGCAGGTGCGGGGGCGGCGGATTGGTCATGACCCGGGCGCACTCCGAGCAGCCGAACGGGCGCAGCGATTCCATGGCCCGGCACAGCCAGGGCGCCTTGTCCCATTCGAGGGGATAGAGGATGGGACCCTGGCTGATGGGCCGTGGCGCGCCGGCGAGATAGTCGACGAGCACCAGCAGATGGTCCTTGTCGACCAGCGTCTCCTCGTCCAGGTGGACGACGAAGGTGCGGCCCGGCTTGGCGTTCCATCCCTCCAGCCGCCGTTCGACCATGTAGTGCAGGGCCCGGGCCTTGAGTGCGGTGCCGTTCGGCGTGCGGTATCCGGCGGGGAGGCAGAGCGCGTCGACGGGCAGTGGAGCGGAGGCGAAGCGGGCGGGCAGGGCCTCCGCCTGTTCGGCCGACTCTGTGATCACCTCCACCGACATGCGCGGCGCCAGCCACGGGTGGGCCTGCGCCGCGTCGACGATCCCCCGGACCGTCCGCTCGACCACCTCGTAGGCCTCGCCGCGCGTGGTCACCTGGAACTTCAGGTAGGGGATGGGCCGGCCGGCCAGGGCGGCGACGTCCACGGTCCGGGCGTGGGCGAAGTGGTGGCGGCTCTTGGCCCAGCACCAGTAGTAGTAGACGTAGCGGGCCGCGATCCCGGTGAGGACGATCGAGAGGGCGACGGCGGTGACCTTGTAGAGCCCGGCGCCGGGAAGGGTGGCGGTGCCCGCCCCGGGCAGCCAGTCGGTGAGCACCGTCATCAGCACGGACATGGCCGTGATGAGGTACGTGGCCGCCAGGACGG
>DATGAX010000430.1:0-3667 GCA_035312965.1 Acidimicrobiales bacterium | reverse complement strand
CGACCTGCCGGCGGGGGCCTCGCGGGGTGTGCTCGGCGTGCTGAGACGGGCCGAAGCCACCTGCCTGGAACGGTGCCTGGTGCTCCAGGCCTGGCTGCTCGCCTGCGGGGAGCCCTACGAGGTCGTCGTGGGCGTCGACGTCGACGATCGGGTGGAGGCGCATGCCTGGATGGCCTTCGAGAGCGGGAGGTCGACAGCCCGGTTCACCGAGTTGGCCAGGCTCCCCGCTCAACGCCCGCCGTCCGACCCGAGTCGCCCTGGCTCGGTGGGGAACTCGGTGGGAACTTGATCTCCCCGCCGCCCTCACCCGCATGGATCGCGGTCGTCATCGCGGCCCACAACAGTGACCGCTTCATCGACGAGACGCTGGCATCGCTGATCGACCAGGACTTCGAGGATTGGGTCTGCACGGTGGTCGACGACGGGTCGGTTGATGAGACGGCCTCGCGCGTCGAAACCTTCGCCGCGAAGGACAGCCGGATCTCCTTGCTCGCTTCCTGCCATGCCGGTGTCTCCGCGGCGCGCAACCTCGGGCTCTCCTCCGTCGATACTGAGATCCCGTACGTGATGTTCCTGGACAGCGACGACACGCTCATACCCGACGCCCTTGGGAGCTTGCTGGACCTCCTGGCTGGGCGACCGGACGCCGTCGGGGCATACGGCCTGGCCGACAACATGGACCTGGAGGGGCGCCCGATGCCGGGCGGCGCCCACTCGGACGTCCAGAGGAGGCGCAGGGTGTTCGCCGGGCCGCTGCGGACCCGACTTCTCGGCCCCTACGAGGACGCCAACTTCGAGAGCCTGGCCGTCTACGGCAACATATGGCCCCCCGGCGTCGCCCTCGTCCGGGCTTCTGAGGCCCGATCGGCCGGAGGTTTCCTGGAGGAGCTGGCGTTCCTGGAGGACTGGGACTTCTTCCTCCGTGTCGCCCGCTCCGGCCCGCTCGTTCCCCTGGACCGGCAGGTCGTCTGGTACCGGCGGAGGCCGGCTGACATGGTGGGCCCAGCCGACTTCAGGTTCTTCCGGTCGGTGGCCACCGTGAGGCACCACGTTTGGCAGTCCGCTCTCACTACGCCCGAGCAGCGCCGAACACTGGTGAGATCGCACCGGCGCCAGCACGCTTCGGTCGTGATACAGACGCTCGGGTCGCTCCACCGGCCGCCGCCCTCCCGTCCAGTGCTCGGGTACGCGGTTCGAGGATTGGCACTGGCGGCCTATGCGGCCGCGGTCGCCGTCAAGGGCCGCCCGACGCCGGCCCGAGGCCTCCTGTGGAAGGCGGCGTCGGAGCTCGATCGTCGTTACGGGAGGCTGCCGAAGTCTTCCGATCCGCCGGTCGCTGCCCCAGCCCCGTAGAACTGGTCGAACGCGCTCAGTGCGGTGACTGCTTCGGCCGCCGCCGGTGCGGCCACGTACTCCGCACCGAGGACCCGGTCCAGCTGAGCTCGGAACCCGGCCCACCGGGAGGCGTGGGCCTCGTCCCGTACATAGCGGACGGGCGCGGCGGCATCTCCGATGCCATCCGCTAGCTCGGCCAATGTCGGCAATCCCTGCGGCGGGGACTCCTCACTGAAGAGATCGACGAACAGGGCGATCAGAAGCAGACGGAAGTGGTCGTCGACGAAGCCCGGGCCGAGGCGTTGGAAGTGCCGGTAGGCGGTGATCACGTAGTTGAAGTGGACGAAGTCGGCGCTGCGGTCGACCCAATCCACCCGATACCCCGGTGTCAGGGACTGGGCGTAGAGCGTGGTGTCGAAGGTGTGCACCTCGCCGAAGAGCTTGCCGTCGTGACCGATCTGACGGTAGGGAGGGAAGGCCCTCAGCCAAGGCACTGACGCCACCATCTCCCAGGTCGCGGCCAGCCGTAGCCCCTTCGTCTCGTACCAGGGGTCCCACACCGGGCTCACGCCCAGACACTCGAGCTCACGGTCGCGGCAGGTCTCGTACTGGCCGTCGAGGAAATCGTCGTCGAGGAGGAACAGGTCGGCGTCATGGAAGATGACATGGCTCGTGGAACTGACGGATATGCCTTTTACCACCTGCAATCCGTGGTTTCGGGACCCGCTGTTCATGAAGGGGAGGAACCAACGCTCGGGGCGAGGCAGCAAGACGGCCTCGAGTTCTCCCTGCCATCCGGGTTTCGTCTTCTCGACCAATTGGGTCACGGTCGGAGATGGGCGGTCCGGGATCACAAGCGTCCGGCGGCGGTGCCGAGCCGCCTGGCGGCTGCAGACCTTCAGGGCCAGCTCGCAGAAGACGGGAATGTCTCCCGGTACAGGAAGCAACAGCGTGTAGCCCGGCTCCGGCGTCGTGGGGCGCCGGTTCCACCGGGCCAGCCGGAACCGCCAGTAGGACGCCCTGAGCGACGTTCGCAGCATCGCAGCCGGCCTACCCGGCCGCCTTGGTCTCTTCCGCCGCACCGCTGTACACGAGCAGGATCGAAGAGTCGGGCAGCTCGTACCGGGCCCGCTCCACCATCGGTGCCAGCTCCGCGGGCAGCGGGTCGGCTCCCAGCTCGTAGACCGCAGGCGCGAGGCCGCGCTCGGCCAGTCGCCATCTCAGATAGCTGAGCGGCAGGCCTGGCTCGTCGGCGAACTCCACCGGCAGCCCCGCTTCGGCCAGCTGCAGCCCGACACTCCCGACGCCGCATCTGAGGTGGAGGACCTTCGAGCCTGGGGGGAAGAGCTGAGGATCTGGCGCTTGAGTCCGACTGCTACCCCAAGCCAGAGCTTGGCGGGCCAGACGGTAGAGGCGATCTTCGCCCTGCTCCTCTGCTCCTCCGGTGCTGCGTCGCGTCGCCGGCGCGGCGGGCGGCTCGGAGCCGTAGACGAGACGGGCCGAGTCGAACCGATGGCCCAGGAACCTCCGAAGCTCGCAGAGCTCCGTGGCGCGGTCCCAGGCCGCCATGTAGCCCGGCGCGAGGCGCCGATGATAGCGGCGGTTGGCCTGGCGGCGAACCAGCCGGTCCACGGGCTTCAGGCGGGCAGGGACCGTGTCGACGAGCCGCTCGAGGGGAAGGGCGGGCTGTGCGGTGGCGTCCTTCATGCGGTTGAGGCATCCGGGAGCCACGTCCGGATGCATCTCCACCATCAGGCGCTCGCTGAGCGCCATGGCCGCGAACCGCCTCTCCAGGGCGGACCAGTCGTAGTCGTGGAGGTGGCGGCACGTCGCGCTCGGTTCGTAGAAGAGACGCAGGCCGGCCTGGGAGAGGCGTATGGCGCATTCGATGTCCTCGAAGGCGGCGAACGGGAAGTCCTCGTCGAATCCGCCGCACTCGAGCAGCAGTTCCCGCTTTACGGACACATTGCTCGTGTAGAAATGCCAGTGGCTGACCTCCTGCTCCCCGCCGGGGTCGAGGGAGTCGTACCAGCTCTGCGTGCCCGACCATTCCAGCCAGGTGTTGATGCGGTTTCGGGCGACGGAATCGTGCCAGCCCACGAAGCCGACGATGGCGGCCTCCCGCTCCGGATGGCGCCGGTGACCGGCGAGGTGTCGTTCGACCAGATCGGGGGCCGGGATGGTGTCGTCGCCGAGGAAGACGACCACGGACCGGTTCGTCGCCTTCGCCCCGGCGTTGCGGGCGGCGGCCGGACCGGCGCGCCGCTTCACGAGCACGGTGCTGGCCTCCAAGGGGGGAACTTCCTGGTCGGCACCGTCGACCACGACGACG
>DATGAX010000429.1:0-4072 GCA_035312965.1 Acidimicrobiales bacterium | reverse complement strand
GCGGGGCGCCGGGTTGCCGGCCCAGGCCGCCGCCGACACCGACTTCACCACCACCGCCCCGAGTTGGGACAGGTCCATGTAGGCGGCCATCTCGGCTCCGTGGCCGGCCGTCCCCGAAGCCGTCATCACCGGGCTGGTCAGGTGGACCGAGCCGACCGACGTCTCGAGGGACGGGGTCATACCAGCGGGAGCTGCTCCGTCTGGTGGTACTCCTGCAGGCTGCGCACCGTGAGCTTGTGGACGGCCCGTTCGGCGATCCCGGCCACCGCCGCGCGGGCCGCCGCCACAGTGGTGAGGCAGGCCACCCGGTGCTGGTTGGCGGCCATCCGGATGTGCGCCCCGTCGGCCCGCGGCCCGCGGCCGCGGGGCGTGTTGACGACGAGGTCGACCTTGCCGTCCCGCAGCAACGACACCGCGTCCACGCTGCCTTCGAGGCCCTCGCCGACCTTCGACACGACCGTCGCCACCGGCACGCCCTCCTTCTCGAAGTAGGACGCGGTACCGCTCGTGGCGGCCAGAGTGAAGCCCAGCTGCACGAAGCGGCGGGCCACCGCCACGCCGGCCACTTTGTCCCGATCGGCCAGCGAGAAGAACACGGAGCCCGAAGCGGGCAGCTCGTCCCCGGCCGCCGCCTGGCTCTTGGCGAAGGCCAGCCCGAACGTGGCGTCGATCCCCATGACCTCGCCGGTGGACCGCATCTCCGGGCCCAGCAGGGTGTCGGCATCCGGGAAGCGGGTGAACGGCAGCACCGCCTCCTTGACGCTGACGTGGCCGCCGTTGACCGGATCGCGCAGCAGCCCCTCCCGGCGCAGCTCGGCCAGGGTGGCACCGGCCATCACCCGGGCCGCCACCTGGGCCAGCGGGACGCTCGTCGCCTTCGAAACGAACGGCACCGTCCGGCTGGCTCTCGGGTTGGCCTCGATCACGTAGACCTCGTCCTGCTTGACCGCGAACTGCACGTTGAGCGGGCCCACCACACCGAGGGCGAGGGCGATGGCCCGCACGTGTTCCTCGATCACACGCACCACCTCGGCGCCGAGGGTCGGCGGGGGGATGACGCAGGCGCTGTCGCCGGAGTGGACGCCCGCCTCCTCCACGTGCTCCATCACCGCGCCGATCACGATCTCGCCGGCCCCGTCCCGGACGGCGTCGACGTCCACCTCCGTGGCGTCCTCCAGGAACCGGTCGATCAGCACCGGTCGCTCGGCCGACAGGCCTCCTTCGCGCCCCAACGAGCCGAAGCCGGAGAGCGCCTCCATCGCCCGGGACAGGTCGTCGTCGTTGTAGACGATCTCCATGGCCCGGCCCCCCAGGACGTAGCTGGGCCGGACCAGCGCCGGGTAGCCGACCCCGGCGACCACCGCGAGCGCCTCTTCGACGGTCGCCGCCGTCCCGCCCGCCGGCTGCGGTATGCCCAGCGACTCGCACAGGGCGTTCCACCGCTCCCGGTCCTCGGCCAGGTCGATGGCGTCGGGCGGGGTTCCGAGGACCAGCTCCGGCGGCAGCTGCCCGGCCAGCTTGAGCGGCGTCTGCCCGCCGAGGGTCACGATCACGCCGTACACCTCGCCGTGGGCCGACTCGGCGTCCAGCACGTTCATCACGTCCTCGTAGGTCACCGGCTCGAAGTACAGGCGGTCGCTCGTGTCGTAGTCGGTCGACACGGTCTCGGGGTTGCAGTTGACCATGACCGTCTCGAACCCGGCATCGTGCAACGCGAAGCTGGCCTGCACGCAGCAGTAGTCGAACTCGACCCCCTGGCCGATGCGGTTGGGCCCCGACCCGAGGATCACGATCTTGGGCCGCCGGCCGGGCGCCACCTCGTCCTCGTCCTCGTAGGTCGAGTAGTGGTAGGGCGTGTGGGCCTCGAACTCGGCCGCGCAGGTGTCGACCGTCTTCATGGTGGCCCGCACCCCGGCGGCCAGGCGGGCCGTGCGCACCGTCGCCTCGGACACGCCCCACAGGTAGGCCAGCTGGGCGTCGCTGAAGCCCAGGCGCTTGGCCCGGCGCCAGTCCGCCCTGGTCAGGTTGGCCGGGTTGCACAGCTCGGCCAGGCGCTCCCTCTCGTCCACGACCAGCTGGATCTGGTCGAGGAACCAGGGATCGACCCCGGTCGCCTCGTACAGCCGGGCCACGCTGATGCCCCGGCGCAGGGCCGCCTCGAGCTGGAAGGGCCGGTCCGGCGTGGCGATGGCGGCCCGCCGCACCAGCTCGTCGTCGTCCCACGAGTCCCAGAGAGCCTCGCCGGCGTCGCAGTTGAGCCCGGCCCGGCCCCGCTCCAGCGAGCGCAGCCCCTTCTGCAGGGACTCGGTGAACGTGCGGCCGATGGCCATCGACTCGCCCACCGACTGCATCCGGGTGCCGAGCACGTCGGGGATGCCGGGGAACTTCTCGAACGCCCAGCGCGGCACCTTGGTGACCACGTAGTCGATGGTCGGCTCGAAGCTGGCCGGCGTCTCGCCGGTGATGTCGTTGGTGATCTCGTCGAGCGTGTACCCGACCGCCAGCCGGGCCGCGATCTTGGCGATCGGGAAGCCCGTCGCCTTGGACGCCAGCGCACTGGACCGGCTGACCCGCGGGTTCATCTCGATGACGACCTGGTCACCGGTGCGGGGGTCGACGGCGAATTGGATGTTGGATCCACCCGTCTCCACCCCGATGCGGCGGATGCACTTGAACGCGTCGTCGCGCATCCGCTGGTACTCCTGGTCCGAGAGGGTCTGGGCCGGGGCGACGGTGATCGAGTCCCCGGTGTGCACGCCCATCGGGTCGAAGTTCTCGATGGAGCAGACGATGACGCAGTTGTCGGCCCGGTCCCGCATGACCTCCAGCTCGTACTCCTTCCAGCCGGCGATGGACCGCTCGATGAGGATCTCGGAGATGGGGCTGGCGGCCAGGCCGGTGGCGGCGATCCGCCCGAACGAGGCCCGGTCGTGGGCGATGCCGGTGCCGGCCCCGCCGAGGATGTAGGACGGGCGCACGATCAACGGGTAGCCGATGCTCTCGCCGACGGCCATCGCCTCCTCGAGGGCGTAGGCGAAGCCGGACTGCGGGACGGCCAGGCCGATCTCGGTCATGGCCGCCTTGAAGCGCTCGCGGTCCTCGGCGGTGGCGATGGCGTCCGGCTTGGCCCCGATCATCTCCACGCCGTAGCGGTCGAAGACGCCCCGCTCGTGGAGGGCCATGGCCAGGTTGAGGGCGGTCTGGCCGCCCAGGGTGGGGAGCACGGCGTCGGGGCGTTCCCGCTCCACGATCGCCTCGAGCACGTCGGGAATCAGCGGCTCGATGTACGTCCGGTGGGCGAACTCCGGGTCGGTCATGATCGTCGCCGGGTTCGAGTTGGCCAGGACGACCCGGAAGCCCTCCTGCTTGAGGACCCGGCAGGCCTGGGTGCCCGAGTAGTCGAATTCGCAGGCCTGCCCGATGACGATGGGCCCGCTACCGATGACGAGGATGCTGTCGAGGTCGTGGCGCCTAGGCACCCATCGTCCTTTCGAACTCGGAGAAGAGATAGCTGGCGTCGTGAGGCCCCGGCCCCGCCTCGGGGTGGTACTGCACGCTGAAGGCCCGCAGGTCGGGGCGGCTCACCCCTTCGATGACCCCGTCGTTGAGGTTGACGTGGGTGACCTCGGCCGAGCCGAGCGTGCCCTCGGCCACTGCGTAGTTGTGGTTCTGGCTGGTGATCTCCACCGCCCCCGTCGCAATCCGGCGCACCGGGTGGTTGCCCCCGTGGTGGCCGAACGGGAGCTTGTACGTCTCCGCCCCGAGGGCGACCGCCATGAGCTGGTGCCCCAGGCAGATGCCGAAGACCGGCACCTGGCCCAGCAGGCCCCGCACCTCCTCGATGGCATATCCGACGGCGGCCGGATCCCCCGGGCCGTTGGACAGGAAGACCCCGTCCGGCCGGCGGGCCAGCACCTCCGCCGCGGGGGTGGCGGCCGGGACCACCTCCACCTTGGCCCGCGTTCCGAGGTGGCGGAGGATCGTTCGCTTGATGCCGAAGTCGTAGGCCACCACGTGCAGGCGGCCGTCCCCGACCCGGTACGGGTTGGTGGTGGTGACCTCGGCCACCAGG
>DATGAX010000428.1:0-3160 GCA_035312965.1 Acidimicrobiales bacterium | reverse complement strand
ACGAAGAACTTCCAGTGGCCGGCGAGCGTCTTCTCCTCGATCATGTCGAAGGTGAACGCGGTGGCCCCGTCGAAGCCGATCCTCATCAACGAGACCGGCACGAACGAGACAGCGGGGGACAAGGGCCCCTGGCTGCAGAGTCTCTTCCAGTACGTGGCCGGCCAGCCCCACATCCTCGGCGTCGTCTACTCCAACTTCGGCAACTGGATCCTGGACAGCTCCGTCCAGGCCGTCGCCGGGGCGGCCGCGGGGCTGGCGGAGCTGTAGCGACCCACCGCCCGCGGCTACTCAGGGCCCCTCGTGCGATTGCGGGTGGCGGGAAGGCTGTCGGCCGGTCACCGGATCTTCGTCGACATGGACTGCTGCCGGGCCACGAGGGGCATGACCAGGCAGGTGCCTACGTACACCACGCCGACGACCAACAGGAACACGAAGTTCACCGCCCGCATCGTCGCCATCCGGTAGAGGGCAATACCCAGCCACAGGGCGCCGGTGACCCCGGCCCAGGCGATCAGGGCCCGCCACATGCGCTGAGTGGGCCGCTTCGTCCGGCCGCCCGTCGTCATCCAGCCCATCTGCCTGGAGCGCAAGATGTCGGTGATGGCGAAGAAGTGGGCCCATCCGTACAGGCCCTTCGCCATCAGGGAAGCGGGCCCGTAGCGGCCGTGGTTCCACTGCGGGAAAATGATGAGGTTGTACACGGTGGACGGGGCGATCCACAGGTAGTTGCGCAGCTGCACCTGACCGGGCAGGAAGGCCAGCATCACGATGGGGATGATCGGAAGCACGAACGTGGCCAATGCGGTGTGCAGGTAGTAACAGAATCCGGACAGGTAGCACATCCGCGTCCCGGGCCTCATCTTGGTCTTCCAGAACTTCCGGCTGCCCAGGAGGCTCATCGACCCGGCGCACCAGCGGTACTGCTGTGTGAAGAAGCTGTCCGGTCCGTCGGGGCACATCCCGGTGGCGAGAGGGATAGGGATGTAGCGCAGGCCCCAGCCGGCTCTGCGTAGGTCGAATCCGGTGTGGACGTCCTCGGAGTGCTCGATAAGAGTGGTGCCACCTGTCGTGTCGAGGGCGGCCCGGCGGTAGACGCCGCAGGAGCCGACGCAGATCGCTCCGTCCAGGCGGTCGCGGCTGACCTGGATGGCCCGGTAGAACAGCTCCTGCACCGCCCCGGCGCCGCGCTCCATCCATGTATGAGCGGAGTCCTGGCGGAAGTACTGCGGGGTCTGGAGGATCCCCAGATGCGGGTCGGCCTCCATGTAGGGCAGCGTCTCGTCCAGGAAGTCCCGGCGGGGGCAGAAGTCGGCGTCGAAGATGACGATGAACTCGCCAGAGGAGTGCTCGTAGCCGTAGCGCAGGTTCCCGGCCTTCTTGAACCAGCCCCGGTTCGGCCGGACGAGGTAGTGGAAGTCCAGCGACGCGGCCAGGGTGGCGGCCTCGGGGCTGTCGCCGTCGTCGAGCACGTAGACGTTCACGTCTCCCCGGTACCGGTGGGCCATCTCCGAGACGTGGTACCAGGTGTTGCGGAGGACGGCGGGGTCCTCACCGCATATCGGCAGCCACACGTCCACGTTCGGAGCGACCAGCGGGTCCCAAGCGGCGACCAACGCCTTGTGGGTCTTGACGTCGAAGTTGCGGCTGGGCAGGTTCACCCGGAACGAGATCAGGTAATAGGCGATCGTGAACACGAGGAAGGGGATAAGGAACCACAGCCACGGCTTCAACCTCAGCAGGTGGGCCTGGCTGACCGTCAGGCATGCCAGCGACAGCAGGGACGACACCAGGAGCACCGGGAGGCGCCGGTCGATGTAGAGGTACTTCTCGTGGTCGGTCGGAGGGCTGGGAAGAACCAGCCCCCCGTCGGCGAAGTCGGGGGGCTGTTCCTGTTCAAGGGAAAGGTCGATGGTGTCGGCCACTGCTCTCCTTACTTCAGCTTCCACACGACGTAGGTGTCGCGTCCGAACTTGTCGGTCGACGTGTAGTTCCCGACCCACCGGTAGCGACCGGATGCATGGACGGCCGCCTGAACGGCGTGGTCGACTTTGTGCTGGGTCCCGTAGTCCAGCGCGATGACCGAGAATTCACCGTTGTCGACCGCCGCCGTGTACGCGGCCGAGCCGACCAGGTTGTCCGAGGTGCCCGGCGGCGTGTAGGCGTAGTAGTACGTGTTCACCCAGTTGGGCAGGGTCAGGTCGTTCTCCAGGTAGTAGGCCGGAATCTCCGACTGGTCCATGAGCACCGGCTTGGTGCTGTGAGCCACGAGTGGCCGTAGAGCGTTGACGACGAGGGTGGAGTTCGACCACTCGTTGTCGAGGCGATCGGCCTGGTGCTTGCCGGCAACACCCAGCGGTACCAGCGCCCCGCCGGCGGCCAGCACGGCCACCCCGGCCGTGGAAAGGCGCAGCCACGAGTTGCGGCCGTCCCTTCTGATCAGGTTGGAAAACAGCCATCCGGCCGCCATCGCCGCGAACCACGCACCGAAGGTGACGTGCTTCGACAGCGACGTCTCGGTGTGTATGCGGGCCTGATTCAGGGGGGCGAGGAGCACCGCCGCCGCCCCTACCGCCAGTACGCCGCTGAGAGCGGTGGCCCGCCGGCGATCGGGGTCCTGGCCGTCGGTGAGTTGACGCCGGTGCAGCGCCACCGCGGAGAGAAGCGCGATCACGGCCAGCACGGCGATGCAGCCGACCCAGGTCCACGAGGTGAAGAGGACCCGAGAAACCGGGGCTGTCGACGGCGGCCTGGTGAGGGTGGTCGAAGTGATACCGGCCAGGTAGGACGGGGGGGCCAGGGCCAGCCCCGCCGTGATGCCGATGATCATGAACGAGAGGAGAGTGGCCGATACCCGCAGGGCGGCCCGCCAGGCGTGGAAGTAGGCGACGACGAAGTAGGCCAGCGCTATGACAACCAGGTCGTAGAGCGCTGAGGCGTACTTGGTGGCGTTGGCCAGGAGCATCACCGGCGCCGCGAGGTAGATCGCATTGGGCACCCGTGACGCCGAGCCGAAGCGGACCACCATCCAGGCGGCGACGGTGATCAGCATCAGTGACATGGCGTCGTAGGTGGCGAAGCTGCCGAGGTATTGAACGCCCTGGGTCGTGACCCAGATCCCGGCGGCCAGCCACCCTGCCGGTCGGCCCCACAGGCGCTTGGC
>DATGAX010000427.1:0-3951 GCA_035312965.1 Acidimicrobiales bacterium | reverse complement strand
GTGCGGGCCCGGCTGGCCGCGGGCGAGTACTTCGGCGAGATCGGGCCGCTGTGCCGCATGCCCCGTTCGGCCACCGCCCGGGCCCGGGGCCGGGCGGTGGTGACCGGGTACGGGCCGCGCGAGTTCCGTCGGATGATGGAGGAGAAGGGCCCGGCCCGGCGTCAGCGGGGCCCGGCCTCCAGGGCCAGGGCGGCGTCCACCAGGGCCAAGGCGGCCGCGGTGGACGGGAAGTTGCCGTAGAGCTCGCCGGACAGGGGGTCGGCCGTCTCGGCGAGGAGGCCGGGACCGGCCCCTTCGAGCAGCCCGACGACGCGCTCCATCCGGTCGTGGGCCTCCTCCCACCGCCGGGCACCGGCCAGGGCCCGCACCGCCTCGAGGGACGCCTGCAGGTCGGGGAGGTCGGGGCCCGAGCGCTCGTCGGCCACCTGGTCCGAGTACCGGTAGAGGAGCCTGTCCGACGAGAGCCGGTCCAGCACCCGCTCGACGGTGGCGACCACGACGGGATGGGCCGCCGGCCATGGGCCATCGGGCAGCGCGGCGAGCAGCGCGGCGTCGGCCTGCTCGCTGCCCGGGTCCATCCGCAGGCCCCCGTCGGCGGCCACGGCGTCTGCTTCCAACCAGGACAAAATTCCTCGCCTCTCCTGCTGCCACGCCACCGCCCGGAGGTCGAGCGGGTTGGCGGCCCGGGCCAGGCGGGCCATGCGGTCGAGGGCGGTGCAGACGGAGATCCTTCCGGCCACGTACAAACGCGGCGGCCGCTCGATCTCCCATCTGCCGGCATCCGGCGCCGACCAGTGGTCGGCGGCCCAGTCGGTCGCTTCGGCCACCGCGTCGAACGCGGCCGACAGGGGGCCGGGGTCGTCGGCCCGGCCGCCCGGGCCGCGCATCGAGGCGCCGACGGCGGCGGTGATGGCCCCGATCAGGCCCACGTCAATGAGCGGCGCCCGGCCCGACGAGACCGGCTGGGAGCGCCGCCAACCTTCGTACGGCAGCTCTTCGGGTTCCGGCACCGGCTGGCCGTCGGGGTCGAGCCACGTCGGGACCGGCCGGTCGGCTTCGGTGACGGCTCGGCGCAGCCAGGCCTCCGCCGCCTCGGCATCCTCGGCCAGGCCGGCCCGGGCGAGGACGTCCACCGCTCGGGCGACGTCCCGGACACGGATCCAGCGGTCATCGGAGGACCGTTCGCTGCCGACCCGACGGGGGAGCGAGGTGGTGCCGGCGGCGGCCGGTGCGCCCGACGGCCCGGTCAGCGCCTTCACCGAAACGAGCGCGCGCTCCACCGCGGCCCGGTACGGCCCGCCCACGACGACCGGCCCGAGCCAGCCGCGCCAGGCCGCCTCGGCATCCGACAGCATCCGGCGGGCCTGGTCCGTCCCTACCGGCGTCTCCCGCCCGGCCGACACCGCCATCTCCTCGCCGGTGTCCAGCCGGATCACCGCCCTCCACCGGGGGGTGTCGCGGTCCAGCGGCGCCGACTCGAACAGACCGGGAGCATGGACGGCCAGGCGGTCCATCACCAGCCCGGTGCCGCTGGGCGCCGCATCCCGGCTGGACCGGGCCACCATGACCTCCACCTCCACGTCGACCGGTCCGGCCAGGGCCCGGACGAGTCGCACGACCCCGCCCTCACCGCCGGCCGGCACGAAATCGACCACCTGGAGCTGGCGGCCGGCCCCGCCGTCCGAACGGGTTTCGACGATTCCCGTCCCGGGCCGGTAGTGCATCTCGGTCGCCGGGAGATGCCGGCCGGCCCCGCTCCCTTCCCGCACGGGGCCTACCCGCAGGGCCGGCCCGGCTCCGTCCAGCAGCCGCCGCAGGTCGGGCGGAGCGGTCAGGCCGCCGGCCGCGTACCAGTCGATCGTGCCGTCGGGCGCCAGCGAGGCGCCGTGGCGGCCGGCGCCGATCCATGCCCGCCGCCCGATCGGCACCCGGCCGGCATCGGTGATCACGCCCTATCGACCGACGCTGACGATCTCCACCACGAGCTTGGCCCCGGTGGGCGTCTCGTACTCGACCTTGTCGCCCTGGCGGCGCCCGCGCAGAGCCCGGCCGAGAGCCGATTCCGGCGACACCACGGTGACGCCTTCCTGGCGCTCCTCGATGGAGCCGATGAGGAAGCGCTCGACGTCGTCATCGCCCTCGTAGCGCAGTCCCACCACCACGCCGACGTCGATGACCCCGTCCTCGCCCACTCCGGCCTCGACGATCTCGGGATCCTTGAGCATGGCCTCGAGCTGGCGGATCCGGGCCTCCATCTTGCCCTGGGAGTCCTTGGCCGCGTGGTAGTCGCCGTTCTCGGAGAGGTCGCCCAGGGCGCGGGCCGCCTCGATGGCCTTGGCGATCTCGATGCGACCCCGGGTCTTGAGGTCGTCGAGCTCGGCCCGCAGCCGATCGAACGTTTCCTGGGTCAGACGGGTGGATGCAGCCATATCCCCGTGAGGCTATCGGGGGTTTCCCCGAGCGGCCAACGGCGGGATATGCTGGTGGGCGTGTACTCGGGAGCCGATTCTCGCACCGGGATCGTAATCATCGACTAGCGCATCGGAATCCCCGGTGCGCTTCGCTGACCGTCCCCTCGGGGGGCGGTCGGTTTCATTTAGGAGCCCTGATTGAGCTACAGGATTGCGGTCATCCCGGGTGACGGGATCGGCGTCGAGGTCATGGCCGAGGCCCTCAAGGTGGCCCGCGCCGCGGGGGCGGACCTCGACACCACCGACTACGACCTCGGTGGGCGCCGCTACCTGGCGACCGGAGAGGTCCTGCCCGACTCCGTCCTCGACGAACTGCGCCGCTTCGACGCCATCCTGCTCGGCGCCATCGGGACCCCCGAGGTGCCGCCCGGCGTCCTCGAGCGGGGCCTCCTCCTCAAGATGCGGTTCGAGCTCGACCAGTACATCAACCTGAGGCCGTTCCTGGCCCCGGCCAGCGTCGGGGCCGGCGTGCCCATCGACTTGGCCGTCATCAGGGAGAACACGGAGGGCACCTACGCCGGCGAGGGCGGCTTCCTCCGCAAGGGTTCGGCCCACGAGATCGCCACCCAGGGATCGGTCAACACCCGCTTCGGAGTCGAGCGCTGCGTCCGATTCGCCTTCGACCTGGCCCGCAGCCGGCCCCGGCGGCACCTGACCCTGGTGCACAAGACCAACGTGCTCACGTTCTCCGGCGACCTGTGGCAGCGGACGTTCGACATGGTGGCGACGGGGTATCCCGACGTGGAGACGGCGTACAACCATATCGACGCGGCCTGCATCCACTTCGTGGAGCGCCCCGACCGCTACGACGTGATCGTGACGGACAACCTCTTCGGCGACATCCTCACCGACCTCGGCGGGGCGGTGGCGGGCGGAATCGGCCGGGCCGCCTCGGGCAATCTCAACCCCGAGCGCACCGCACCGTCCATGTTCGAGCCGGTGCACGGATCGGCGCCCGACATCGCCGGGACGGGCACGGCCGATCCCACGGCGGCCATCATCTCGGCCGCGATGATGCTCGACTTCCTCGGTGCCGGCGACGCCGCGGCCCGCATCCAGAAGGCGGTGGCCGGTTACGAACCGGCGCCCGGATCATCCACCAGCCATATCGGCGACGCCGTCGCAGAAAGGGTTTAGCGATGCCCATCACGCCCACCGAGAAGATCTGGATGGACGGCGAGCTGGTCGACTGGGACGCCGCCCGCATCCATGTGCTCACCCATTCGCTGCACTACGGCTGCGGCGTCTTCGAGGGCATCCGGGCCTACCCGACGGACTCCGGTCCGGCCGTCTTCCGCCTGACCGACCACATCGTGCGCCTCTTCAACTCGGCCAAGATCTTCATGATCGACGTTCCGTTCAGCCCCGACGAGATCATCGAGGCGACCAAGGCCACCGTGCGGGTCAACGGTCTGCAGGAGTGCTACATCCGGCCCATCGTCTACCTGGGCTACGGCGAGATGGGGCTCAACCCGCTGCC
>DATGAX010000426.1:0-7581 GCA_035312965.1 Acidimicrobiales bacterium | reverse complement strand
CCCCACCAACGGGGCCGAGGTCGAGGGCTTCCTCGCCTGGACGGCGGCGCAGGCTCCGGCCGCTTTCGGTTACTGGCCGGCCCAGGCCGTGGCCAACGTCGCCCTGGGCGGCCGGCCCGTGGTCGACTACTCCGTGGCCTTCACCGCCATCCCGGTGTTCGGCTCCGACGGCTGGGACGAGGAGGTGTGCCGCCGGTGCGGGGCCCGGCCCGATCAGCTCCCCGCCGTCGACCTGCCCGGGACGGTGGCCGGTCACGTGGGCGGCGACGGGGCCGTGCTCGCCCCCGGGTCGATCGACGTCTGGTGCGAGCAGCTGGTCGCGGGGGCGGCCGAGGCCGGCGACGTGCACGTGATCTGCGGGACCACCCTGATCGTGTGGGCGGTGGTACCGGCGGTGGGCGGCCAGGACGCCCACTCGTCGATCTGGACCGTGCCCCACGCCTCGCCCGACCTCCGGATGGTCGGGGGGGCCAGCAACGCGGGCGGGCTGTTCCTCGACTGGGTCCGCCGCTCGGTGGGCCGCCCCGGCACGGGCCGGGTCGACCCGGCCAACGTGCCGGTATGGGCGCCGTACCCACGGGGCGAGCGGACCCCGTACCACGACCCGAGCCGGCGGGCCGCCCTCCACGACCTGGACCTCACCCACGGCCCGGCCGCCATCCAGCAGGCCGCGTGGGAGGCCGCCGCCTTCGTCGTCCGCCACCACATCGAGCTGGGCCGGGTGACGGCCAAGCGCATCGTCGCCACCGGCGGCGGGACCAAGGTGGCCGGCTGGATGCAGGCGCTGGCCGACGGCACCGGCCTTCCGGTGCACGTGGCCACCGAACCGGAGGGCGCGGCGCGCGGGGCGGCGTTCCTGGCCCGCCTGGCCGCCGGTCTGGAGACCGATCTCAACGAAGCAGCCCGGTGGGCGGCCACGGCGTCGGTCGTCGAACCTCGCCCGGGCTGGGCCACCGCCGCCGCCACCCGCTACTACCGGTTCCTGGAGCTGTCAGGAGAGCCCGCATGAGCTTGGCCATCCGCGAGGAGCACGCCGCCCTCGCCGCCGCCACCCGCCGGTTCCTCGAGGCCAACTGCCCGTCGGAGCTGGCCCGGGCCGCGCTGGACGCGGAGGAGGAGGCACGGCCCCCGTTCTGGCCTGACGCCGCCGACATGGGCTGGTTCGGGCTGCCGGTCGACTACGGCCTCGAAGAGGCGGCCATCGTGGTGGAGGAGCTGGCCCGCGGCGGGGCGCCGGGCCCTTTTCTCGCCACGATGGCGGCCGTCGCCCTGATCGGCGCCTCGGCCGACCCCGAAGCGGCCAAACGCTGGCTCCCCGGCCTGGTCGACGGGACCCTGGTGGGGGCGGTGACGTTCCCGTCCGTTGCGCCCCTCGTCGGATCGCCCGCCGGGATCGAGGGCGTGCTGCGGCCGGTGATGGGGGGCGGGCTGGCCGACGTGGTGGTGGCGCCGGTCGCCTCCGGGGGCGGCGTGGCGTGGTACGCCCTCCCCGTCTCGTCCGCCGAAGTGGAGGTCCTGCCCAGCCTCGATCCCACCCGGCGGGTGGCGGCGCTGCGCTTCAAGGGCGGCGGCCCCGGCGCCGGCCACCGCCTCGACCTGGCACCCGGTCGGGCCGAGGCCACATTGGCCGCCCTGGTCGCCGCGGAGTGCGCCGGAGGGGCCGCCTGGTGCCTCGACACCGCCACCGAGTACGCCAAGGCCCGGGTGCAGTTCGGCCGGCCCATCGGACAGTTCCAGGCGGTCAAGCACCGCTGCGCCGACATGCTGATCGCGGTCGAGCAGATCCGGTCCGCGGCCTGGGATGCGGCCGCCGCCGTCGCTCAGAATCCCGAGGATCCGGCCACGGTGCTGTCGGCCGCCATCGCCGCTTCGGTGGCCGCGCCGGAATACCTGCGGGTCGCCGAGGCGTGCGTGCAGGTGCTGGGCGGCGTCGGCTTCACGTGGGAGCACGACGCCCACCGCTACCTGCGCCGGGCCACCAGCCTGGTCGCTCTGGGCCGGCCCGCCGCCGCCGCCCGGCGGGTGGTGGTGCAGCACGCCACCGAAGGGGTGCGCCGCCGCCCCGCCTCCGACCTGCCGGCGGGGCACGAGGAGCTGCGGGCCGAGATTCGCGCCCTGGCCGAGTCGATCGCGGCCCAGCCGAAGGAGGCCCGCCGGGCCGCGCTGGTCGACGCCGGCCTGTTCGTGCCGCACTGGGCCCGCCCGTGGGGCCGCGACGCCGGCGCCGTGGAGCAGGTCATCATCGATGAAGAGCTCGAACGGGCCGGGCTGCGCCGGTCCAACCTGGCCGTGGGGGCGTGGGCGGCGCCGACGATCGCGGCCCACGGGACCATCGAGCAGCAGGAGCGCTGGGTCGGGCCCACCCTCCTCGGCCGGATCAAGTGGTGCCAGCTCTTCAGCGAGCCGGGCGCCGGCTCCGACCTGGCTTCGCTCACCACCCGCGCCACCCGCCGGGACGGCGAGAAGGGCTGGCGCCTCAACGGCCAGAAGGTGTGGACCAGCATGGCCGGCACGGCCGACTTCGGCATCTGCCTGGCCCGCACCAACCCCTCGGCACCGAAGCATCTCGGCATCACCTACTTCGTCGTCGACATGCACGACCCCGGCTTCGAGATCCGGCCGCTGCGGGAGATGACCGGCCACGCCATGTTCAACGAGGTCTTCCTCGACGACGTGTTCGTGCCCGACGACCACGTCGTCGGTGAAGTGGACGGGGGCTGGGCGTTGGCCCGCACCACGCTGGCCAACGAGCGGGTGGCCATGGGCAGCGGGGCGTCGTTCGGCGGCGGCATCGAGGCGCTGCTCCATCTGGTGGCGAGCATCGGCCCCGATCGGCTCGACCCCGTCGACGCCGACCGGCTCGGGGCGCTGCTGGCCGAATCGCACTGTCTCTCGGTGATGGGCCGCCGCTCCGCCTACAGGGCTGTCACCGGCGCCCGCCCGGGCCCGGAGTCCAGCGTGCGCAAGCTGCTCGGCGCCGAGCACGACCAGAGGGTGCAGGAGTTCGGCCTCTACCTCCTGGGCCCGGAAGGCGCCACCACGCAGGGAGCGGCCGAGCAGTGGACGTTCGGGTTCCTGGCCAACCGTTGCCTCACGATCGCCGGCGGCACCAGCGAGGTGCAGCGCAACGTGATCAGCGAGCGGCTCCTCGGGCTGCCCCGGGATCCGGAGCCCTAGACCGGTAGCGGGCCGGGGACCGCCACGGTCGCCGTGTCCCGGCCCGAGCGGAGGGTCCGCCCGGGCGTGGCCCCCGTGAGGCGCCCGTCCGAGACCACCGCCGTGCCGTTGACCCAGACCTGCTGCACGCCGCGGGCGCCGGCCCAGATGCGTGACGCCCCGCCCGGCAGGTCGTCGAGGGTCTGCTCCTCCTCGGCGCCGACAGTGGCGGGGTCGAACATGACGATGTCGGCCGCGTACCCGGGCGCCAGCCGACCGCGACCGGTCAGGCCGTAGAGGGACGCCGGCGCCGCCGTCAGCTGGTGCACGGCCTGCTCCCACGTGACGGTGTGGTGGTCGCGCACGCTGGCCAGGAGGCTGGTCGAGTACACCGCCCCGCACATCATGTCGAGGTGGGCTCCGGCGTCGCTACCGCCGACGATGGTGCGGTCGTCCAGCCACGCCTCGGCCCGCAACTTCCAGTCCTCGGCAGTGGGCTCGGGGATCGGTGGGCGCAGGCCGGTGCGCAGCCCGTCGGCGATGACCAGGTCGAGGAGGGCGTCGAACGGCTCGCATCCGCGCGCCCGGGCCACGTCGCCGACCGAGCCGCCGGCCAGGCCGGCGTTGGCCTCCGAGAAGGTCTCGATGATGCGCAGGCGCTTCCAGTCGGCCAGGAAGCGCAGCACCCCGGCCTCATCGGACGTCGCCGCGGCGGCCATGCGGGCGCGCCGCGCCGGGTCGGCCAGAGCCTTCATGCGGGCTTCCGGCTCGAGCCCGAGGACCTCCGCCCACCCGGGGAACCCGCTCAGCACCGCTCCCGTGAGGAAGGAGAGGCGCACGCCCATCGAATGCGGCAGCGTCAGTGCCACTACGCGGCCGCCCCGCCGGGCCACCTCGGTGGAGGCATCCAGCTGGCTCAGATGGCCGGTCGGGTTCATCGACGAGACGGCCAGCACGTTCCAGTTGGCCGGCCGCCCGGCGGCCAGCGAGAGGGCGGTCATCAGATCGACCTCCGCCGGAGTGAAGCCGGACAGGCAGCCGGGCAGGATGAACTCCACGGTCGTGCCCTCGTGGTCGCGCACGGCGCGGGCCAGGGCCAGGATCTCCTCCGGGGTGGCGGACCGGGAGGGCACCGGCTGGCCCGAGCCGTCGCGGTGGGTGGGCGCCTGCGACGTGGAGAAGCCCAGCGCGCCCTGGGCCAGGGCCTCGTGGAGCAGGCGGACCATCTCGGCCACATCGGACGGCGTGGCCGCCTCACCGACGGCCCGGTCCCCCATGGCCACCCGCCGGATGGTCGAGTGCCCGGCGAGGAAGCCGGCGTTGACGCCGATGCGGCCGTCGAAGCGGTCGATCCATTGGCCGAAGCTGGTCCAGTCCCACTTCAACGCCGCTTCGAGGGCGGCCAGCGGGATGCCCTCCACCTGCGACATGAGCCGGGTCAGGTAGTCGGCGTGGTCGGGGCCGGCCGGCGCCAGGCCGAAGCCGCAGTTGCCCCCGATGAGCGTGGTGGCCCCGTGCAGCGGCGACGGTGCGGCGCCCGGATCCCAGTCGAGCTGGGCGTCGTAGTGGGTGTGCAGGTCCACGAAACCGGGCGCCACCATCAGGCCCGTGGCGTCGACGTGTCGCCCGGCCGGCTCCCCGGTCGGGCCGGGCCCGGCGGAGACGATCGCCCCGTCGCGAACGCCCACGTGACCTACGAAGGACGGCGCGCCGGATCCGTCGATCACCGTCCCGCCCGAGATAACGAGATCAAGCACGCTGGTCCTCCCACGATCGGTTGGCCGGGGCCGGCCCCCGGCCCCTACGGTAATTTGCTGGCATCGGCAAGGGGGATGGCCAGTTGGATTTCGACCTGGGTGAGAGGGCGGCCGAGCTCCGATCGCGCCTGCGCACCATGATCTCCGACGAGATCCCGGAGGGCTACTTGGGCGCCTTCACCGACGATCCGGCCGACCTCGAGATCGCTCAGCGCTTCTGCCGCCGGCTGGCCGACGAGGGGCTGCTCACCTGGTCGTGGCCGAAGGAGTACGGAGGCTCCGGCGGGTCGGTCTGGGAGCAGACCGTCGTGCGCGAGGAGATGTGGGCCCACCACGAGCCGCGCGGCGCCCAGTACATGGGGCTCAACTGGGTGGGGCCGGCCATCATGGCGTTCGGGACCGACGAGCAGAAGGAGCGGTTCCTGCCGCCCATCGCGGCGGGCGAGGTCATCTGGTGCCAGGGGTTCAGCGAGCCGGGCGCCGGCTCCGACCTGGCCGCCCTCACCACCCGGGCCGAGCCCGACGGGGACGGGTTCGCGGTGACCGGGCAGAAGATCTGGACGTCGTACGCCCAGATGGCCCAGTGGTGCGTGCTGGCCGCCCGGGTCGGGCCGGTCGGCGCCAAGAAGCACGAGGGCATCACGATCTTCCTCGTCCCGATGGATCGCGACGGCATCACCGTGCGACCCATCCACAGCATGCTCGGCCCCCACCACCTCAACGAGGTCTTCTTCGACGGAGTGCATGTCGAGCCCGGAGAAGTGCTCGGTGGGCCGGGCCGCGGCTGGAACGTCATTCGCCGGGCGCTGGCCCACGAGCGGGTCGGCATCGCCCGCTACGCCCGCTGCGACCGGTTGATGTCGCGGTGGGCCGGCGACCCGGACCGGCTGGCCGAGCTCCCCGAGTTCCTGCGCCAGCAGTGGGTGCGGGCCCTCGTCGCGGTGCGGGTGGCCCGCCTGCTGGCCTACCGGGCGGTGGCCGACCAGGAGGCCGACCGGCCGGCGGAGGTGTCGGCCAGCGCGGCCCGCCTGGCCGTCACCCAATGCGATCAGCAGGTGGCCGAGCTCCTCTTCCAGGCCGTGGGCGAGGCCAGCCTCGAAGGCAAGGGTCCGGCCGCCCCGCTGCGCGGTGCCGTCGAGGACCATTGGCGCTACGCCCAGGCCGCCACGGTGGCTTCGGGCACCATCGAAATACAGCGCATGATCGTCTCGCGGGCCCTGCTCGGAGGGGCGCGGTGAGGCCCGCACTTCCGGACCTGGCCGCCGAGTTCGCCGCCACCGCGGAGAAGGCGGTGGTGGCCGCGGGCGGCGCCGACCTGGCCCGCCGGGCCGAGGCCGACCCGGCCCGGCGCCCCGCCGTCGCCGCCCTGCTCGACGGTCTCGGGATCGCCGATCTCGACCCGCGGGCCGACGTGGAGACGGCCGCCGCGGCGGCCGAGCTGTGCCGGGTGGCCGGGCGCTACGCCGTTCCGTACCCCCTCGTAGCCGCCCTCCTCGCCGGGCCGACCGGCCGGCCCCTCTCCCTCGTCCCGGCCGCTCGCCCGATGGCCGACCACGGAGACCTTTTCCCTGCCTGGACCGTCGTGGACCCTACCGGCGCGGGCCGCCCGGCCCGGCCGGCCGGTGCCCGCCTCGCTTCGAAGCTGGGCCCGTTCGTCACGGATCTGGAGGCGGACGGCGACGCCCGGCCCGTCCCCGCCCGGGATGTGGCACTACACATGACACTTACCGGGTGGCGGATCCTGGGGACGGTGGAGCGGGCGGTGGAACTGGCCGTCGAGCACGTCCAGGGACGCCACCAGTTCGGCCAGGCCCTGGCCCAGTTCCAGGCCGTGCAGTTCCAGCTGGCTGACGCCGCGGTGGCCTGTGACGGCTTGCGGGAGCTGTGCCGGTACACCCTCTGGCGGGTCCTGACCGACGCCTCGGCGGCCCCCGTCGACCCGCTGGCCCTGCGGCTGCACGCCATCGACGTGGCCCGTTCGGTGCTGCGCACCACCCAGCAGCTCTTCGGCGCGGCCGGGCTGTGCGACGAGTACGACATCTCGATCCTGGTCCGCCACGTCCAACCCGACCTGCGCCTGCCCTTCGGCTCGGAGGAGACGGCGACCGCCCTTTACGAGGCCGTCAGCCGCCACGGGTTCGAGAGCATGTTCCGGCACGGGGGCGAGGGGCCGGGGGCGGCGTGACCATCCTGACGGCGCGCCCTTTGTCCGAGGAAGAGGGCGTGGGCGCGTTGACGCTCGGCGGCTTCGTCACCGAGGTGGGCCGGCGCTACGCCGACCGGGAGGCACTGGTGTTCGGATCGGTCCGCTGGACCTACGCCGAGCTGCTGCGGCAAGCCCGATCAGTCGCCGCCGCCCTGGCCGCCGGCGGGACGGCGCGCTTCAGCCGGGTCGGGATCCTCATGGGCAACCGGCCCGAAGCCGTGGCCGCCTTCTTCGGTGCCGCGCTGGCCGGCGCCGTCGCCGTGCCGATGTCGACGTTCTCGCCCCGGCCGGAGATCGGGTTCTTCCTCGCCCACTCCGCCGTCGACACGGTCCTCACCCAGGCGGAGATGCGCGGGCGGCGCTATGCCGACGACGTCGCCGCCCTTGCCCCGGACCTGCCGTACCTGCGCAGGTGGGCGGCGGTGGGCGACGACTGGGACGAGTTCCTCGACTCCGGCCGGG
>DATGAX010000425.1:0-4093 GCA_035312965.1 Acidimicrobiales bacterium | reverse complement strand
GGTGACGATCACCAGCTCGGCATCGAACGACGCTGCCAGCTCGGCGGCGTGTCGCACCGCCATCGAGGCCGTCTCGGACCCGTCGGTCCCCACGACCAGCCGGCGGTACGTCATTTAGACGCAGTCCCGGCAGAGCATGTGCTCGCGGTCGGCCAGCTGACTCGGGTGCTTCACGAGGAAACAGGACTGGCACACGAACTCGCCCGGCTGCTTGGGCAGCACCCGCATGGGGCTCTCACTGCGGTCCTCGCCGTCGACGACATCGTCCTCGTCGTCGTCCTCCTCGTCGTCGTCGGCTACGACGAGGCGCTCCTTCAGGATGACGTCGAGGCTGGCCTCCACGTCGTCGGAGTCCTCGTCGTCCTCCTCCTCCTCGTCCTCGTCGTCATCGGCCCGGGTCTTGAGGGCAACCCCGGCTCCGGCGTCCGCCTCGTCCACGTCCTCCTCGTCGTCGATGCTCTCCAGGTCGGCGTCTTCGTCATCGTCGTCGCCGATGTCCTCGATCTCGTCCTCGTCGAGTTCCTCGAGCTCCTCTTCGTCGAGGTCCTCGGGCATCTCGTCGGACTCGTCGAGAACCTCCTCGTCCAAGTCGTCTTTGGGCATATCTGTGGTCCTTGCCAAACTGGTTGTGCCGGTCACCCGCGGCAGCTGCCCGGCTATTCGGCGCGGGATACTAGACGCCGGAGCCGGCCACCCGGGTCCGTCTCAACCACGCGGCCAGTGTGGGTATTCCGGTGGTGCTCAGGGTGGCCCGGGGAACTTTTGGTGCCGCACGCCGCCCCTCGTACCGCCCCCCCTGGGGCTGACAGGTTCCGACGCCCGTTGTCTACTTCGTCCCACCAGGCCACCCTGGCTACGCACGCGCCCGCTCCGAGCGGGATGCGTCATTGCTTTGTACAAGGTGCCTGACCGCACCGGCTCGCGTCAAGCCCCCAGATACCCAATTTCCCAGAGCCCTAAAGGGATTTACTGGAAACGGGGCTCGATCGCCTCGACATCGGCCACGTACTGCTGGGCGTCGGGCAGCACGCCCCGGGTCTGCAGGTTGAGGGGACCTTCGTAGTAGGCGGCGATGGTGGAGCAGCGGTTGTCGCCCTCGATGTGGGCGAGGTAGGCGAGGAAGGCGGCCGACATGCGGATGTTGTCGGACGCGTTGTGGATGTCGAGGCGGCGGCCGACCAGATAGTCCTGGATGAAAGTGGCGGTGTAGGGCTCGATCTGTCCCACGCCGACGGCGCCCGTCGACGACACCACGCCCTGCTGCCAGCCCGACTCCTGCCAGGCCACAGCCTCCAGGAGGGGCAGGGACAGGTCGTAGTGAGCGGCCCAGTGCTCGAAGACGGGTCGCAACCGGTAGTACGTGGCCGAGCCGGCCAGCGGGTGGGGCACCTGGCCCCACGGCCCCCCGCTGGAGGCGAAGGTGGAGCAGAAGCGCCACGGGTCGGCCAGAGGCCGCGGCGACGCCGGTCGCACCGATCCCGATCCCCGCCCCGGCACGTACAGGTGCAGCCCGATGGGCAGGATGTCGTTGGGGTCGAGCCGGTTGGCGGAGGCCAGCTGGGCCACCGTCAGACCGCGCGAGGTGGCAATACCCCACAGGGTGTCGCCGGGGCGCACGACGTAGGCGGACGGCGAGCTGGAGGCGCCGGACCAGTCGGCGAAGCCGAGTGAGAGGACGGCTACCAGGGCGGCGGCCGCCGCGACCAGCCGGAAGTTTCGGTACCGAGACATGGCGGAATACGCAGGGATCCCATCTCTCCGCCCGGCTCCCCTTACCCTACAGGTTCAACATGCGCCACGGCAACCACTTTGTCCACATAAAGAACAAGTCAGGACAAAGTGGGCGCCCGCCCGGCCCGGCGCTCCTCCGCCCGGCGCTCCCCTTGCAGCCGTTCCAGCCCGGCCGTGTCGTAGTCGGACTCGTCAACGTGGCTCATCATGGCGGCGATGGTCCGGTGCCCCGCCTTCTCGGCGACGAGGCGGTGCATCTGCTGGCACACCATGCGGTACTCGGGGTGACCCTGGGGGCTGGTGCGCAGCTCCAGGATGTGCATCGCCTCGCGGGCGTTGAACTGCATGGCGTAGCGGATCCGGTAGGCCAGGGCGACCGCGTAGGCCGCCTGGCTGGGGCGGAAGCGTTCCGACAGCGCCCCCCACAGCTCGGCCGAGCGCTCCATGGCGGCGCCGTAGGCATCCTCCACCCCGGCGTCGACGACCGACCCGGGCATGGTGTACCCGTGCCCCGGGGTCAGCTCCTGCCACTCGACGGTGAGGAGGCGGTGCCTCTGGAGATCACGGAAGGCGCCGTAGTCGGAGATCACGTCGAAGCGGTAGTCGCACCGCTCGAGCGCCCGCCCCGGCCGGTGGCGGCGGTTGCGCCGGTCGCCGACGTAGCGGCGGGCCACCTCGAGGCGGTCATCGACGCTCATGGCCGACACCGTCGCCTCCACCACGGCCTCGGGCCGGTCGGTGTAGGGATAGAGCATGGCGGCGATCACCTTGACCTCGCCGTCGGGATCCCAGTCGACCAGGTCGACCTGCGGCGGGCCGCCCGGGACGGCCACCGGCTCATCGGGCCCGGTCGGCCCGAATATCGAGCGGGCCAGGGCCCGCATGTCGGACCCGGTCGCCTCCAGGTACTCCGAGTGGGCCAGGCCGCGGTCGGCCACGTCGACGCGCTTGACCCATGACGGGATCACCTTGCGCAGCTCTTCGAGGATCAGGTCGGCGTAGGCCCGGGCCTCGGGCAGCGGATGGGCCCGCATGCGGATCAGCAGGGCCTCGTAGGCCTGCCCGCTGGCGTAGATGCCCAGGTTGGACGTGGCCCCGGCGGGGAGCACCCCGCGCAGGGCGTCGAAGGCCTTGGCCCGCACCGACTGGCGCCACGCGAAGTCGGAGTCGCCGGGCTGCTTCGGGTGGCGGGCCGAGAAGTGGGCCTGCAGGAGGGGCAGCATCTCGCCGTAGGCGTCGAAGAGCCGGTCCATGTCGCCCACATACCGGGCGCCCAGCGGGGATTCCAGGATCTCGCTGTCGCGGTAGTAGCGGTAGCGGCCGTTGCCCAGCCGGGTGTCGTAGGCGACGTAGCGGGTCGACTTCTCCATGTACGACATCAGGCGGCCCCACTCGAGGACCTTGGTCAGCACGTTCGACGCCTGCTCGCACGCGAGGTGGACGCCGCCCAGCTGGGCCACCGAGTCGTCGCCGTACTCGAAGAACACCCGGTCGTACAGCTGCTCGGCGCGGGCCAACCCCACGGTGGCGTCCACCCCCAGGTCGCCGCTGATGTCGAGATCGCCGACGAACTCGTCCAGGAACAGCCGCCGCAGGCTCTTGGCCGAGCGCGAGTAGCGGGCGAACAGCGCCCCCTTGACCACCTCGGGCAGGTTGACCAGGGCGAAGACGGGGCCGTCGAGATTGGTGAAGTACCGGCGCAGGACGTCGGCCTCCTCCTTGGTCCAATCCTCGACGGCGTAGATTCCGTGATCGACGTTCGCCATGGCGGGAGTCACACTACGGGCCGTCGGTGGCCCGGCGGGTGGATCGGATTTCGTGTCATGTCGTCACCACTGACGACGCGGCGACCACGCCGCGCATCAGCGTCTCGGCCGCGCCGCGGGCCGTCCGGGCCGTCCCGGGATCGGGGGCCGTGTCCCCCACCTGGCGCAGCAGGTCGATGAGCTGCTTGGTGTTGCGGACGAAGTCGCCGCCCGACATCTCCTCCTCGGCGATCACCTCACCCAGGTCCTCCCCCTCGGCCCAGGCGAAGGCCAGGGTGGCGAAGCCCGGATCGGGAGGGCGGGTGAGCGGCAGCCCGGCGTCGTCCTCGGCCGCGTTGAGCTCAGCCCCCAGCTGGCTGATCTCGCTCCAGCGCCGGCGCAGGCGGGGGGTCGGGAACCAGCCGCTGCTCCCCTCCCCCGGCCCCCGGGCCTCGTATGTGAACACCGACACGGCGGCGGCCAGCTCGGCCTGGCCCAGCCCGTCCAGCGCGCCCTGCACCAGCGCCTCGGCGATCAGGAGGTCGGCCTCGTGGTAGATGCGGGCCAGCCGGGCCCCCCGGTCGGTCAGGCTCCAGCCGTCCACGTAGCCCCACGCC
>DATGAX010000424.1:0-2596 GCA_035312965.1 Acidimicrobiales bacterium | reverse complement strand
CCACCACCAGTGCCGGGTACGTCGCCTCTCCCCGGCGGGTCAGCACCTTCACCGGGTCTCCCTCGGCGAAACCGAGGCTGGGATGGACCTCGACCCAGGGACGGGGGGTCTGCTGGACGAGGGCGCCGATGCGCCGGGTCTGGTTGCCGGAGAGGTAGTGGGCCACCGTCCGGCCGGTCGTGAGTCGCAGCGGGTACTCGGCGTCGACCTCCTCGGCCGGGGGGCGCCACTCGATCGGGTGGAACCGGGCCTTGCCGTCGCCATGCGCGAACCGGTCCTCGAACAGCCGGGGGGTGCCGGGATGGTCCTCGCTCGGGCAGGGCCAGAAGATGCCCCCCGTGGATTCGATGCGCTCCCAGGTCATCCCCGAGTAGTCGGCCAGCCCCCCGCGCGACGCGACCCGCAGCTCCTCGAAGATCTCGCGGGACGAGGAGAAGGCGAACTTGTCCGCGTGGTGCCCGAGCCTGCGAGCGATCTCACACACGATCCACCAGTCGGGCCGTGCCTCGCCCGGGGGATCGGCGGCCTTGTTGTACTTGACCACCCGGCCTTCCGCGTTCGTCGAGACGCCCTCGTCCTCGGCCCAGAGGCTGCCCGGCAGCACCACGTCGGCCCGGTCGCAGGTCTCGGAGAGGAAGAAGTCGATCTGGCAGTGGAACTCCAGGGCGTCGTACCCACGTGCAATGCGCTGCCGGTTCGGCATCGAGACCAGGGGGTTGTTGCAGAGCCCGATCAGACCCTTGATCTCGCCGTCCTCCGCCTGGTGGACCATCTCCACCGCGGACGTGCCGGCGCGGGGCAGCTCGGCCTCGTCGATGCCCCAGACGCCGGCGATGTAGGCGCGGGCGCCGGGATCCTCGATCAGGCGTTGACCCGGGAGCTGGTCCGACTTCTGGCCGTGCTCGCGGCCGCCCTGGCCGTTGCCCTGGCCGGTCAGGGTGCCGTACCCCGCTCCGGGCCGGCCGATCTGGCCCGTGGCCAGCACGAGGTTGATGACGCTGAGGCAGTTGTCGACACCCTGGATGTGGTGCTCGATGCCCCGGGCGTGGAAGGCCATGGCGCGCTCGGCCTGGCCCCACAGCATCCCCACCCGCTCGATCAATCCCGGCTCGATGCCGCAGATGGCCCCCACGCGCTCCGGGGTGTACTCGCGGATCATGGCCCGTGTCGCCTCCCACCCGACCGTGCGCCGGGCGACGAAGTCCTCGTCGATCCGGCCCTGGCGCTCCACGACGTGGAGGACTCCGTTGAAGAACGCCGCATCGGTGCCGGGGCGCAGCGGCACGTTGAGGTCGGCGGTGCGCGCCAGGGGCGTCTCCCGCGGGTCCACGGTGATCAGCTTGGCCCCGCGGTCCCGTGCCCCCCAGAAGTACTGGGTGGTCACGGGGAAGCACTCGCCGATGTTGGCGCCCGCCACGAGGATGACCTGCGCGTCGAGCATGTCGGCCCAGGGGTTGGCTGCCCGGTCGACACCGAAGGCCTTCCGGTTGGCCGCTGCTGCCGACACCATGCAGAGGCGTCCGTTGTAGTCGACATGCTTGGTCCGCAGGGCAACCCGAGCGAACTTGCCCATCAGGTAGCACTTCTCGGTGGTGAGGCTGGAGCCCGAGTACACGGCGAAGGCGTCAGGCCCGTAGGTCTGCTGGATGCGGCGGATCTCCGACACCACCCGGCCGAGGGCTTCGTCCCAGCTCGCCCTGCGCAGGGGATCGCCCCGGCGGTCGCGCACGAGCGGGAACGTCAGCCGGTCGGGGTGGTTCACCTGCTGGTAGGCGGTGACCCCCTTCGGGCAGAGCTTCATCTTGTTGATGTCGTGGTTGCGCGGCTCGACCCCGAAGACGGCGCCCGCGCCGGAGACCCTGAGGAACATGCCGCACTGCACGCCGCAGAAGCAGCAGTGGGTGGCCACGAGATGCTCACCCGTGCGGTCGGCCCGGCCAGCGGCCGACTCCCCACGCTGGAGGCGGAAGGCGTCCACACCGGGGGCGGCGATGCGCGAGGTCCTGCTCATTCGAACCCCGCCTTCACGAGACTCCGGTAGGCGGCGCCCCGCTCGAGGCGCTTGCATCGTGGGCATTGTTCGATCCAGGCCGGGTAGCCGAGCCGGAGCTCTCCCATGGTCTTCTGCAGATCCTCGACGAAGGCCGCCGTCTCAAGCGGAGCGCCACACCTCCGGCACTCAAAGACGCCGCTGCCCGCCTGGCTCGTCGCCTGGTAGACGGGCACCCCGATGGTGGCGGTCCGGTGGATGGCGTGGAAGAACTTGCCGAACGGGATGAAGAGCAGGGTCAGGACCACGGTGGACATGTGCACGAGGGCCAGGAAGTGGTAGGAGCGACCCCCGAGGACGGCGGTCGAGAAGGTGAGGAGAAGCCCCGTCAGCGCGACCGCCAGCAAGGCGAGCAGAGGGAGCAGGTCGCGCAGGAAGCGCTGATCGGCCAGCACGCGGCGCTCTCGTACCCGGTGGAGGAGGAAGTAGGCACCGCCGGCGATCACGAGCACCGCCGCGATGTCGAGCGCATGGAAGAAGAGCCACCCCAGCCAGTTGAACGCATCGAACGTGAGCGCTCGCACACCCAGGAGATAGAGGCCGTAG
>DATGAX010000423.1:0-8726 GCA_035312965.1 Acidimicrobiales bacterium | reverse complement strand
GTAGGCTGCCCGCCGAAATGCGGGTAGGGCGCTCGGGACAGGCCGTGGTGCTGGCGCTGTCCCTGATGGCGGGGGCCTGTTCCGCCGCGGGTGGGCCGCGGGGCGCCGGCCCCACTTCGCCGGCATCGACCGCTACCACGGCGGCCGCGGGGGGAACCACCGTCGCCTCGTCCGGGGCCGCAGGGGGGACGGTCGACTGGCGCCCCTGCAGCGGCGGGGCCGGTCCGGCGAAGTACCAGTGCGCGACCATCCAGGTGCCGCGCGATCCCCGCCACCCGGGCACCGGGGGGACGGTCGGGCTGGCGCTGGACCGGCATCCGGCGTCGGGCGCCAGGATCGGTTCCCTGCTCGTCAACCCGGGCGGTCCGGGCGCGTCCGGCGTCGACTTCCTCCCGCAGGTGGTCGGCTTCCTCCCCAAGAGCGTGCTGAAGCGGTTCGACGTGGTCGGCTTCGACCCCCCGGGTGTGGGTCGCAGCGCTCCCGTGACCTGCCTGGACGGGCCGGGCCTGGACCGGTACTTCCACTCCGATCCCGACCCGCAGACCCCGGCCGTGCTCGACCAGGTGGTCGCCGAGGACCGTACGTTCGCCCAGGGCTGCCTGGCCCACAGCGGGGCCGAGCTGCCCTACGTCAGCACCGTCGACGCCGCCATGGACATGGACTACATCCGCCGGGCGGTGGGTGACACCCGGCTCAACTACTTCGGTTTCTCCTACGGCACCCTCCTCGGGGCGACCTACGCCGGGCTGTACCCGACCCGGATCCGGGCCATGGTGCTGGATGGGGCCATCGACCCGAGCCTGCCGGTGGTCCGCAGCCTGGACGACCAGTCGGCCGCCTTCGACGCCGACCTCCGGGCCGCTCTTGGTGCGTGCCGGTCCGACCCGTCCTGCCCGTGGAAGCCCTCGGGCGATCCGGTGGCCGCCTTCGAGCAGCTGGTCGGCCAGGTGCGGGTCCACCCGTTGCCGGCCAAGGGCACGACCCGCACCGTCGGCCCGGCCGAGCTGCTGTACGGAACCGCGGCCACGCTGTACTCCACGCCCAGCTGGCCCGACCTCTACGACGCCCTGGCCCAGATCCAACGGGGCAACGGCACCGGCATGCTGGCCCTGTTCGACTACTACACCGGCCGCAACCGGGACGGCTCTTTCTCGAACGAGTTCGAGGCCAACGCCGCCGTCAACTGTCTCGACGCCGCCGCCCCGCCCATCGCCACCATCCAGTCGGGCATCCCGGCCGCCCGGTCCCTGGCCCCGGTGTTCGGGGCGGCCGACCTGTACAGCGAGCTGGGCTGCGACGTGTGGCCCGTCCCGGCGACGGGGAGCCCCGGCCCCATCCGGGCTGCCGGGTCGCCGCCCATCGTCGTCGTGGGCTCCACGGGTGACCCCGCCACCCCTTACGCCGAGGCCCAGGCCCTGGCCGGGCAACTGGCCCAGGGGGTGCTCCTGACCCGGGTGGGCAACGGGCACACCGGCTACGCCTTCAGCCAGTGCATCCGCAACTACGTGGACGCCTACCTCCTCGACCTGACCGTGCCGCCGGCGGGAGTGCGGTGCCAGAGCGACTAGAGCCTGCCGTGGCCGGGCTGGTCGCCGAGCTGCGGGCCGCGTTGTCGCCCGACCGGGTGCGCACCGACCCCTTGGAGCTGGGGCTGTACGGCCGGGATGCCTCGATGATCACGGGCCAGGCGGCCGTGGTCTGCTTCCCGCAGTCCACCGCCGAAGTGGCAGCTGTCGTGTCGGTATGCCACCGCCAGGGCCGTCCCTTCGTGGCCCGCGGGTCCGGCACCGGCCTGGCCGGGGGGGCCACGCCCGCCGGTGCTGTGGCCCCGGTCGTGATCGTCACGACCAAGATGGATCGCATCCTCGAGGTCGACCCGGCCGCTCGGCTGGCCTGGGTCGAGCCCGGCGTCCTCAACCTGGATCTCTCCCGGGCGGTGGCCCACCACGGTCTGCACTTCGCCCCCGACCCGTCCAGCCAGCAGTCGTGCTCGGTGGGCGGCAACGTGGCCAACAATTCGGGCGGCCCGCACTGCCTCCTGTACGGCGTGACCAACGCCCACGTCCTCGCCGTCGAAGTGGTGCTGCCCGACGGGACGGTCACCGTGCTCGGCGGCACCGACCCCGAACCGGACGGGCTCGACCTACGCGGCGTGTTCGTGGGCAGCGAGGGGACCATGGGCATCGCCACCCGCATCGCCGTCCGGCTGACGCCGCTGCCGCCCCGGATGGCGACGCTACTGGCCGACTTCGCCACACTGGACGACGCGGCCCGGGCCGTGACCGCGGTGATCGCGGCCGGGATAGTGCCCGCCGCGCTCGAGATGATGGACGCCACCATCGTCGAAGTGGTCGAGGCCTACGTCCACGCCGGGTTCCCGACCGACGCCGCCGCCGTCCTCCTGGTGGAGGTGGACGGGCTCGACCGCGGGGTGGAGGCGGCGACCGCGACGGTCGCCGGCGTGCTCAGGGGGCACGGGGCACGGGCGGTCCGGGTGGCCGCCGGCGCGGCCGAACGGGCGCTGTGGTGGAAGGGCCGCAAGTCGGCGTTCGGGGCGGTGGCCCGCATCGCGCCCAATTACTACCTGCACGACTGCGTGGTTCCCCGCACCCGGCTGGTGGAGGTGCTGATGGAGGTCGGGCGGATCTGCGCCGAGCGGCAGTTGGTGCTGGGCAACGTCTTCCACGCCGGCGACGGGAACCTCCACCCGCTCATCGTCTTCGACCGGCGCGAGCCGGGCGTCCTGGCCCGGGTGCACGAGGCCGGAGAGGCCATCATCGAAGCGTGCGTGCGGGCCGGGGGCAGCCTCTCCGGCGAGCACGGCATCGGGTTGGAGAAGCGCGACGCCATGCCCCTCGTGTTCACCGAGGCGGACCTCGAGGCCCAGGGCTGGGTCCGGTCCGCCTTCGACCCCGAAGGGCTGTGCAACCCCGAGAAGGTGCTGCCCCGGGGCGGGTCCCGCTGCGCCGATCTGGCCGACGTTCCCGAGGGCGTCTGGATTTGACGTCCCTCGGGGAGTTCGCGGCCGAGGTCGGCCCGGCCGATGCCGGTCCGGTGACGTGCGCGGGTGGGCGCACCCAATGGTCCGTGGGGGGTGCCCTGGCCGGCCCGGTCCGATCCGTCCGTGCTCCGGCCGGCGTGGTGGCCCACGAACCGGGAGAGATGATCGTGCGGGTGGGGGCCGGCACCACGCTGGCCGAGGTGGCCGCGGTCACCGGAGCGGGTGGCCAGTTCGTGACGCTGGAGGCGGATGTCCCCGACCAGGCGACGGTCGGCGGCGTGCTGGCCTGCGGCCGCAGCGGGGTGTGCCGCCTCGGCTGGGGGCCGTTGCGCGACAGCGTGCTCGAGGTTACGGCGGTGACGGCCCGGGGGGAGCTGATCCGGGCCGGCGCCCCGCTCGTCAAGAACGTGACCGGGTTCGACCTGTGCCGGCTGTTCGTCGGGTCGGTCGGGACACTGGCCTTCCTGGGTGAAGTCGTCCTCCGGTGCCATCCGCGCCCGCCGGTGGAATCGTGGTGGTGCAGCGAGGGCGACCCCGCGGTGGACCCGTTCGCCGTCTGCGCCGCGCTCTACCGGCCGCTGGCGGTGCTCTGGGACGGCCGCCGGGTGTGGGTCGGCCTGGCCGGCCACCCCGCCGACGTCGCCGACCAGACCCGGGCCGTGCTCGACCGGGCCGGCTCCTTCGTGGCCGTCGACGGGCCCCCGCCCCGGCCGGAGGGCGGCCGGCGGTCGCGGCCGCCCGGCCGGTTGGCCGAGCTGCCCGTACTGGTGCCGGCCGGCGGATGGCTGGCCGAGGTCGGTGTGGGGATCGTCCACTGTGACGGCGCGGCGGCCGCCGCGCTCGACCGCGTCGTCGCCCCGGCGGCCCCGGCGGTCGCCGAGCTGCACCGGCGGGTCAAGGACCACTTCGACCCGGGCGGCCGGCTCAACCCGGGACGGACCCCCCTGGTGCGGCCGGCGCAGGTGGCGTCGTGAGCAGGGGCCGGGTCCTGCCCGTCGACCTCGACGAGCTGGCCGCCTGCGTGTCCTGCGGGCTGTGCCTGGCCTACTGCCCGACCTACCGCGTGACCGGCGAGGAAGCCCGATCACCCCGCGGCCGCATCGCCGCCATGCGAGCCGTCGAGGAGGGGGCGCCGGCGGGGGCGGCTTTCATCGACATCCTCGAGACCTGCGTCGTGTGCCGGGCCTGCGAGACGGCCTGCCCCTCCGCGGTGCCGTTCGGCCGGCTCATGGAAGGCAGCCGCCAGGCGGTGGCTGTGCAGGCCGTCCCGCGGTGGCAGCGGGCCGCCTACCGCACCCTCGAGCACCCCCGCCTGCTGCGGGCCGCCACTACGGCCGGCGCGGTGGCCCAGCGGGCAGGGCTGGTGCCCCGGCGGCTGGCCGCCCGCCTCAGCCTGCCGCGGCTGCCCATGCGCCGGCCCGCGCTGAGCCCGACGGGAGACGACGTGTGGTTGTTCACCGGCTGCGTGATGGACGCCTGGCAGCGCCCGGTGCACGTCGCCACGATCCGGGTGTTGCGGGCCATGGGATGGGGGGTGGCTCTGCCCGGTCCCGCCGCCGGCTGTTGCGGGGCGCTGGCCGCCCACGCCGGCTTGCACGACCGGGCTGTGCACCTGGCCCGGCGGGTGATGTCGGCCTTCCCCGGTCAGGCACCGGTGCTCGTCGACTCCGCCGGCTGCGGGGCCGCCCTCAAGGACTACGGCCGCCTCCTGGGGACCCCGGAGGCGGCCGCCTTCGCCGCCCGGGTCTACGACGTGCACGAGTGGATGGCCGGGCACGCCGACCGGCTTCCCCCCGCCGGCCCCGGGCCCCGCCCCGTCGTCGCCGTGCAGGACCCCTGCCACCTGCGCCACGCCCAGCACGCCGAGGCCCACGTCCGCACCGTCCTGGCGCCCTACGCCGATCTGGTCGAGCTCGAAGACGAGGGCCGCTGCTGCGGGGCGGGCGGGGCGTACAGCGCCCTGCAACCGGAGTTGGCGGGTGCCATCCGGGCTGACAAGAAGGCAGTGATCGACCGGGCCGGGGCCGACGTCGTGGCCAGCGCCAACCCGGGCTGCGCCATGTGGCTGGCCGGCGCCGGTGTCCCGGCCCGCCATCCCATGGAGATCGTGGCCGGGGCCGCCCGGCTGGACGCGGAGGGGGAGTGATGGCAGGGGAGTTCCAGGACATCCGGGCCCGGTTGGAGGCCATCGCCGAGGAGCTGGCCGACCTGGCCATCGAGCGGCTGCGCGAGTCCATCGACGCCGGCGGCTACGAGCTGCCGGTGGACGAGAGGCGGCTCACCCGGGCCCGCCGCGCCGTCGAGAAGGCGGTCACCATCCTGGCCGAACCCGACGACGCCGCCTAGCTAGGAGCCCGATCCGGCGCCTCCGGCGCCTCCGGTGCCGCTTCGGGTACCTTCACCGGGGCCGGATCGGCGCAGGTAGGCCAGGAGCTCATCGGCCGCCTGGGCCGGATCCACAGGCCCCACCACGCGGGGCGGCTCGCGCTCGGACCGGGCGCCGGTGAGGGCCAGCAGCCTCTCGTGGGCGTCTCCCACCGGGGCCGGTACGGGCCGGGTCCGCGGCCGGTAGGGGCGGGGCGGCCCGTGCTGCACCTCGGCTCCGGGCCCGGTCGGCCCGGCCGGCGCCACGAACACTTCCGGTGGCCCGGCGGCCAGGGCGGCGGCCAGGCTGGCCCGGCGCAGGCGCACGCCGGCCCCTTCGACCGACAGCACCGCCGGGCCGGTCACGTGCAGGCGTTCCCGCCACCCGGCGTCCAGGCGTCGTTGGGCCGCCAGCCGTCCCGGGCCCGTCACCTTCAGCGACACCAGCCCCAGCGCCTGGTCGATCCCGAGGGCGTCGGCGAGGAGGGCCGGGACGGCCCCGACCCCCACGGCCGCGGAGCGGTCGCCGCAGAGCACCAGGGCGGGTCGGCCCCGGCTGAGGATGGCGGCGGCCAGGGCGGCGGCCACGCCGGGCCCATCGCCGGCCAGGGTGGCCGGACCGGTCGGACCGGTCGGACCGGGCGGGTCGATCGGACCGGGCGAGGCGGCCCGGCCCGGCCCGGCGGCCGTTCCAGGGCGATCGACCCGGACGGCGGTGGCGCCCACCGCGATGGCCTCGGCCAGGACGGTGTCGACCTCGGCCGGGCCGGCCGCGACGGCCAGGACCCAGCCCCCCCACGCCTCGGCCACCCGCAACCCGTGCTCGAGAGCGGCCCACTCCGACGCCGGCGCGTCGGCCCGCCGGGAATCGGCCCGCACCGCCCCGGTGAGGTCGTCGACCTCCGGGCGCAGGTCGGCCGGGGCCAGGCAGACCACCACCATGGGTCCGGAACGGTCCATGGCCTCAGCCGTGACGGAACACCACGCCGTGCCCGCCGTCGGGGTAGCTCCAGGTGATGGCGCCCTCGGAGTTGCAGACCAGGTAGCAGGTACCGCACTCGAAGCACTGCTCGTAGTTGAAGAGGATGCCGCCGTCCGACGTGGGGGCGAAGAGGTTGGCCGGGCAGGCCGTGACGCACGCCTTGGTCGTGCACGAGCGGCACACATCCGAGTCGACCTCGATGTGGGCCCGCTCCGACACGCGGAACTCCACCGTCGCCATCCGCTCGTCGAAGGAGATCTCGGCCCAGGCCGGCGCGCCGATCATGCCGTTCGCCAGCATCACCGGAACGTGCGGGCCGTGTCCAGCCCGTCGCGGGCCAGGTCCCGCCACCGCACCCGCCGGCGCCGGATGGCCCGCAGCAGGATCCGGAGCAGTCCGGGCTTGGGCGCCGGGTTGGTGACGGTGAACAGCTCCTCGGCCACGTCGCAGATCACTTTCGTGTACTGCTGCTGCATCCGTTCCGACAGCACCAGGTGCGGCGCCAGCCGCAGCCGCTTGTGGTCCTTCAGCACGAAGTTGCGCTCCATTGCCTTGCGGTACCCGCCCAGGCCGGCCTCACTGACGTCCCCGGAAGCGATGGCCTCGGCCGCCGCCCGTCCCGCAGCCAGGCCGGCGCCGATGGCGAAGTTGACCCCCTCCAGCCAGATCCCGGCCGCCAGCGTCATGTAGGCGGCGTCACCCGCGACGAGGAAGCCGTCGGCGGCCAGGGCGGGCATGGTGTCGTACCCTCCCTCGGGGATGAGGTGGGCGGAGTACTCCTTGACCGAGGCACCTCTGAGGTAGGGCGCGATGGCCGGGTGGGCCTTGAACCCGGCGATCAGGTCCTCGGGCCGCCGGCCCGACGCGGCCAGGCCGGTCAGGCTGACCACCACCCCGACGCTGATCGAGTCGCGGTTGGTGTACAGGAACCCTCCGCCCGGCAGCCCTCCGGTCCCGCCGATGGCCTCGATGTCCAGCCCCTCGTGGGGGCCGAGGGCGAAGCGCTCCTCGATGACGTCGGCCGGCAGGGACAGGACCTCCTTGGCACCGAGCGTCATGTGCGTGGCGTCGGCCCGGGGCAGGAGGCCGGCCTCCTTGGCGAGGAACGAGTTGACCCCGTCGCAGGCGATGACCACCCGGGCGGGCAGGTCGCCGTCGGGCCGGTCGGTGCGCACCCCGCACACCCGGCCCGCGCCGTCGCGGATGAGCCCCGTCGCGACGGTGGAGGTGAGCAGGCGGGCGCCGGCCGCCACTGCATGGCCGGCCAGCCAGCTGTCGAAGTCGGCGCGGAAGACGGTCATGCCGTTGTACGGCTCGGCGCCCCACGCCTGGGACCGCAGGTCGAGCGTGATGGCCTGCTCGTCCGTGAGCACCATCGTGGACCGGCGCACCACCCACCGCTGGACCGGCACTTCGTCCCACCACCGTGGGATCACGTCGTCGAGCACCCTCCCGTACACCACACCGCCGTACACGTTCTTGGCTCCCGGGAACGGGCCCCTCTCGACCAGGACGACCGATCGGCCGGCGCGGGCCAGTGCCAGGGCGGCCGCCGAACCGGCCGGCCCCGCTCCCACCACGACTGCGTCGAGACTCATCCGGGCAACACCTCCTTGACCTCGGGCGGCACCGGCACCGCCAGCCGCCCGGCCAGCTCGACGAGGAGCTGCGGGGCGTCGGTGACCAGGCCCAGGTCGGCGCGGCCCGTCATCGGGCAGGACGGGTCGATGTTGACGCTGACCACCCGGGCCGGGTCCCCGATGCCTCCGACGTGCTGGCTCGCTCCGGATATGCCCAGCGCCACGTACAGCTCGGGATCGAGGGCCACCCCGGTGGTGCCGATCTGGCGTTCGTACCCGAGCCAGCCGGCATCGGTGACCACGCGGGTGGCGCCGGCCGCCGCGCCGAGAGCGGCGGCCACCTCGGCCAGGAGGGAGAAGATGGCGCGGGCCCGGTCGTCGCCCGCGCCAGCCGGCACCAGCCCCGCCCCGCCGGCCACCACTCGGCGGGCGTCGGCCAGGTCCATCGTCGCCGGGTCGGGTTCGACCAGCCCGGCCGGCTCCACCCCGGCGGCGACGCCGACCGGTGCGCCGATCCCCAGATCGAGCCCGACGGGCCGGGCCCGCCGGCCGCGCCGGCCCCGGCGGCGCCCGCCGCCGGCCTCGTCGGTGACGGTCGGACCGGCCGACCGGGAGCCGGGCCAGAGTGTGGCCACCGCCGGTCCGGGAACCGATGCCGGCACCACCACCCGTCCGTCGACCCGAAGCAGGTCGGCGACCGGCCGGTCACCCTCCAGGGCCACGCGGACCGCGCCGGCCAGCAACGCCCTCTGCATGCGGGCGGCCAGTCGGGGGGCCAGATCGCGGCCGTCCGGCGAGG
>DATGAX010000422.1:0-4658 GCA_035312965.1 Acidimicrobiales bacterium | reverse complement strand
CCGGGGCTTCGCCCTGCTCAACATCCTGGGCCACGAGGCGGCCCACCGCCTCCTGTTCAACCACAAGCGGGTCAACGACTTCGTCGGGCGGTGGCTCCTCGCCTACCCGGCGTGGACCGCCTTCGACGTGTACCGGCGGGTGCACATGGCCCACCACAAGGACGAGATGGGCCCGGACGAGCCGGACCTGGCGCTGTACTCCGGCTACCCGATCACCCGGGCGTCCATGCGGCGCAAGCTGCTCCGGGACGCGACCGGCGTGTCCGGCTACAAGAACCTCATTCCGCTCGGGTCGGCGCTGCTCAAGCCGTCGTCGCGAACCGTGGCCCTGCGTATCGTCGCCGTCCAGCTGCTCATCTGGGCCGTGTCGGGCGTCCTGAGCGGGCGCTGGTGGGTGTACCCCCTCCTGTGGTTCGCCCCCTGGATGACCGTCTGGCGGGTCCTCAACCGGCTGCGGGCCATCGCCGAGCACGCCGGGATGGAGCGCTCGGCCGACCGCCGGCGCACCACCCATGTGGTACGGCAGCGGCCGTGGGCCCGTTTCTGGATCGTCCCGTACCACACCGGGTGGCATCTGGCCCACCACGTGGACATGGGCATACCGTGGCGGAGGCTGCCCGACCTGCACCGGGAGCTGGTCGGGGCGGGCTGGGTGACGCCCGACATCGAGTACCCCAGCTACACCGCGCTGTGGCGGGCCCTGTGCGCCCGGCCGGCCGCCGCCCCCACCGCGACCAGCGCCCCCACCGCGACCAGCGCCACCGGCGTCACGGCCTCCTCGCCGTCCTCGGCGGCCTAGGCCCCGGCGCCCGCCGGCCCGTCCCGCCCGGGGCCGCTCAGCCGGCCCGGCGGGCCGCGATGAGGGCGCTCAGCTCGGTCCGGTAGCCGTCGTAGGCGCGCCGCAGGCTCCGCCCCGGCCAACCGGCCGGCAGGAGGGCGGGGGGCAGGACCGGATCGGACCTGATGTGGCGCACCATGGCCGCCGCCACCGCCAGCCGGTCGGCCGGCGCGGCGGCCGATTCCAGGGCGGCCGTCAGCTCCTCGGCCCGCTCCGACCAGCCGGCGAGGTCCCACAGGCGCCGGGCCAGCGTCGCCGGCGGGCTGCCCCCGGCTGCGGGGCGGGCCGTCCACCACTGCACCGGACCAGCCGGGGGCGGCGGGGTGACCAGGTTGTCGGGGCGGGTCCACACCCCGGGGCGCACCTCGGCCATCCGGCGGCGCTCCATCTCCCGGCGGGCGTCGGGTGCGGCCGCCGGCAGCCGCGCTTCGGGATCGCCCACCACGACTCCCAGCACCCAGCCGCCCCGCCACGGTTTGGTCCGGGGCCGCAGGGCGGCGTCCTGGTCGCGTTGGCGGTCGAGGTGGCGCTCCGACAGACCGTAGGTGCCGTCCTCGGCCACCACCTCGCCGTCGGCGGTCAGGCGGGAGAGGGCGACGCGCGCCGTCCCGTCGGATATGCCGAACAGCTCGGCGGTGCGCACCAGCGTCCGCACCGGCAGGCGGGGCGGGTGGCTGCCGAGGAGCACCGACAGCAGCACGGAGCGGGCGGGGAGGGGTTCCGCCGCCGCGGTCACTAGGACGGAAGAACCGCCCCGAAGGGGGACCGGCGCCGTTGCCCGTCGTCCCACGCCACGGCGCAGGCCGTGCTGCAGAACCGCTGGACGGAGCCGTCCCCGCCGAAGCGGGTCTCGAGGCCCGCCAACAGGGGCAGCGTCAGCCCGCAGCACGGGTCCACCACTGTGTCCGCCGCCTCGAGGATGGTGAGGGCGGTGGTCTCGACCGGACGGTCGATGCCGTGCACCGCCCGGGCCGTGTACGAGCCGGAGGCCACCCATCGCGGGGCCTGGCTGGCCACTTCCCGGGTGGCGAGGGTCTGGTTGGCCTCGGCCAGGTCGCACAGGCGGGCGGCCACGTTGGCGGCCCGCCCGATGTAGTCGTCGCCCTCGAACATGATCACCGCGCCCGACGCCAGCCCGGCCCGGATGGCGAGGGGGACCGAGTCGCGGAAGCGGTTGGCCACCTCGATGACCATGGTCACCACCGCCGCCGTGTCGGCCGAGCTCAGCATGGCGCCGTCGCCCAGCCACTTGGTGACCCGGACGCCGCGCCGGGCCGCGATCTCCCGGACCCGGCCCCGGAAGGCGGCCAGGATGGCCACCGTCTCCTCGTCGCCGTGGTGCTCCGTGTACGCGGTGAAGTCGCTCAGATCGATGAAGGCGAAGCAGCGTTCAACCCGCATATATGGGCGGGCCAGCCTAGCCGCCGCCCGGCCCGGCGCACCGGGGCGGGCCGGCTACTCGACCCGGCTGGCCAGGGTGAAGCCGGAGTACATCGGCACGATGTGCACCTGGGACCCGGTGTGGGGAGCTTCGATGATCTCCCCGTTGCCGACGTACATGGCGACGTGCTCGCCTGGATCGGAGAAGAAGACGAGATCACCGGGCTGCAGGTCGGACATCGGGATGTGCGTGGTGTCGTTGTACTGGGCCCCCGAGTAGTGGGGCAGCGACACGCCCACCTGCTCGTAGGCCCACATGACCAGTCCGGAGCAGTCGAAGGTGTTGGGCCCCGCCGCCCCCCACTGGTACCAGTCGCCGATACGGCTCTCGGCCGCCCGCACGGCGCCGGATGCGCCCGAACCGGGCGGCGGGGGCGTGAAGTTGAGCGAGAGGGTCGTGGGCTGGAGCTGCGACGCCAGGGCAGCCAGCTGCTGGGCCTGCTGCTGGGCGGCCAGGGCGGCGGCCCGGCGCTGGGCCGCGGCGGCCGCCGCGGCGGCCTGCTCGGCCGCCAGCTCCTGGGCTTTGAGCTGGGTGATCTCCCCGCTGACCTTGCTCTGCTCGGACCGCAGTTGACCGTCGGTCGCCATCACCGCGCTCTGGTCGGCGGCGATGGCGTTGACCTGGGCCTGGGCCGCCGCCTCCTGCTGCTTGAGCCGGCTGGCGGCCGCCTTCTCCTGGAGGGTGGCCAGGTGGTACTGGTCGACGGCATCGGACTGGTTGGTGGCGAGCGTGTTGATGTACTCCGAGCGCAGCATGCCGTTGGTGGCGCCCTGCACCGCCCCGCCCGACACGAGCGGGCTGTTGCCCCCGTCGGCGTAGGCCTGCAGGGCGTCGGCCTTGAGCGCCGCCTTCGCTTTGGCCGTCGAGGCCTGGGCGGTGGCCAGCTGGGCCTGGGCCGCGGTGACGGCGTTCTGCAGGGTCGTCAGCTGGTATCGGGCCGCGTCGTAGCGCTCCGACAACGCCTCTTCCTGCAGGCCCAGGCTGTTGATGCGGGCCGCCAGAGACGCCGCTTCGGCCTGGAGGTTCGACATTTGGTCGGCAGACGCGCTGGGTACCACGAGACCCGAGGCCACCGCAGCGCTCAGCGCCACAGCCGTGACCCGACCCGCGTGCCGACGGAAATTCCACGTGCACGTAGTCACAACGGGGGTCTACCTTAAGGCAACGGGACCGCCCGATCAAGGCAATCCGGTCGCGCCATCGTTTCGGGCCCGGTCCCGGCGGGTAGCTAACGGCGGCCTCCCGCCGCTGGAGGGGGGCCTTCTAGGTGAGCCGCTCCACGATCATGGCCATGCCCTGGCCTCCGCCCACGCACATGGATTCGAGGCCGATGGCCCGGTCCTCCGTCTGCAGGCCGTTGATCAAGGTGGTCATGATCCGGGCCCCGGTCATCCCGAAGGGGTGGCCCAGGGCGATGGCCCCGCCGTGCACGTTGAGCTTGGCGTAGTCGATGCCGAGCTGGCGGGCCGAGGGCACGACCTGGGCCGCGAAGGCCTCGTTGATCTCGACCAGGTCGACATCGTCGATCGTCATACCGGCCCGGCCGAGGGCCTGGCGGCACGCCTCCACCGGTCCGAGGCCCATGATCTCGGGATCCAGTGCGCTGACCCCGGACGAGACGACGCGGGCCAGCGGTGTGATGCCCAGCTCCCGGGCCCGCGTGTCGCTCATGACGATGACGGCCGCCGCCCCATCGTTGAGGGGGCAGCTGTTGCCGGCGGTGATCTCCCCGTCGGGGCGGAAGGCCGGCTTCAGCTCGGCCAGCTTCTCCACGGTCGTGCCCGGCCGGGGCCCGTCGTCGACGGTGGCCGTGGCCCCATCTGCCAACGTGATGGGCACTATCTCCCGCTCGAAGAAGCCGTTCTCCTGCGACGCCACGGCGCGTTGCTGGGACAGGGCGGCGAACTCGTCCATGTCCCGGCGGCTGACCCCCTCCAGCTCGCGCACGTTCTCCGCCGTCTGGCCCATGGCGATGTAGATGTCGGGGAGCCCGGGGGCGGCCGACCACGGCTCGCTCCCGCCCAGAGAACGACTGGCGCTGCGCTCCTCGGCCTCCTTGAACAGCTCGTTGTGGGTGTCGGGCAGGCCGTCCGCCATGCCCTTGTTGAACCGGCTCACCGCTTCCACGCCGGCGGCGATGAACACGTCGCCCTCACCGGCCCGGATGGCATGGGCGGCCATGCGGATGGTCTGCAGGGAGGACGAGCAGTAGCGGTTGACCGTCGCCCCGGGCACGCCGGGCAGGCCGGACAGGAGAGCCACCACGCGGGCCAGGTTGTAGCCCGCCTCGCCCGCCGGCTGGGCGTTGCCGAGGAGCAGGTCCTCGACGGTCGTCGGGTCGAGCTCGGGCACCTTGGCCAGGACGGCCCGGACGACCTG
>DATGAX010000421.1:0-9335 GCA_035312965.1 Acidimicrobiales bacterium | reverse complement strand
TTGACCTCCCCGAGGCCCTTCTTGATGATTTCCTTCGTCTGGGCCGCGTTCGCCTCGACTTCCTTCAAGTGGGCCTCGGCGGCCGCCTCGTCGCCCTCGGCCTTGCGCTCGCGGCGTATCCCGGTCGCCACCTTCAGCCCGGAGGCCGCAGCCAGCATGGCGTGGTAGGTCCCCTCTACGTGTTTGGCGGCACCTCTCAGCTCCGGCTGCGTCGCGGTGTAATCGGCGGCGTCCCCGACCACCTTGGAATTGCCGCCGATCTTGCGGCCCAGGCTCCCGTCAGCGTGGACCTTTTGGAGAGACTCGAGCCGGGCGGGCAGAATCTCGTTCTCGAGGATCCGAAGTTGCGCAACTGCGTCCTCCAGCTTGCCACCGAGTGCCGTGGCCTTGACGAGGTTGTCGATGAGGGCCTTCGCGTTGAGATTGATGCCGCCGCCGTAAGGGCCATCTACAACGTCGCCGTTCAGCAATTGGGTTTTGAACGTGTTGGGCAGGACCTGGAACTGGATGCCGTCGGGCGCCCCTTCGAAATGTGCTTCGGCGTAGTCGATCGCCGGCGGAGCCTTCGTGGGCGTGGATGGCGGCTTGGCTCTCCCGGCGGGCTTCTCTCCCCTTGCCGCCGCGAGGACGTCGGCGGGTAGGGCCTGGATCTGCTTCTCGACCGCGGTGCGACGGTAGGTGTCGCCCTTGCCCCGCATCTCGAGCAGCTTGCGGGCTCTTGCTACCTCTGCTTCGCTCGGCGGTGCCATCTTCCCTTCCTTGTTCGATCCGGTGATGTCCCGGCGCGTCAGCCGCCGAGAGGACCAGCCGGTTCCTCTTCGAGCTTTTGCTTCCACGTCTGCCAGCTTCTGGGGCCGGAGGCTAACCACCTAAACGCGTCACCGGCATCGAGATCTGGACATTCGGTCACCACCACGGAAGGCTCAGCGGATGTCCGTCACCGTCGGGCGGGCGGCCAAGACAACATGAACCCTGGAGGACAAGGACTCGCCACCGCGCCGCTACTAGGTCGCGGTTCAGCCCTCGAGGACCCACTCGTTGGCCGTGATCAGCGCCACCGTCGACCCGTCCGGGCGGATGCCCTCCACGTCAACTCCCTCGCCTCCGATGACGACGTCGGTGTGCACGGCGGAGCGGTTGAGGCCGGCTGCGGCCAGGTCGGCGGGGGATCGCGTCTGCCAGTCGGCCACGGTGAAGGGGAAGCTCTGGCCCCAGGCCACGTGCGATCCGGCGTTCTCGTCGTAGAGCGTGTCGTGGAAGATGATCCCGGCCTGGCGGACCCGAGAGGAGGCGTCGACCAGCGCCACCTCCCCGAGGTAGCGGGCGCCCTCGTCGGTCTCCAGCTGAGCTTCGACCGCCTCTGCCCCTGTCTCGGCCCGCACGTCGACGATGCGGCCGTTCTCGAAACGGGCCTGCAGACCGGTCACCATGGCGCCGGTGCCGGGCATCACCAGCGGCCGGGTGAGCCGCATGGTCCCGTCGCCGCGGTGGCGGTCCGGGCTGGTGAACACCTCCTCGGTCGGCAGGTTGGGCATCGTCATCACACCGGCCGCGGTCGTCAGGCTGCCGCCCGTCCATTGGCCCCCGGGCAGGAGGCCGACGGTGAGGTCGGTGCCCTCGCCGCGGTAGCGGATGGCGTCGAGGCCGAGAGCGGTCACCGCCGCGGCCCGGCCGGCCAGTCGGTCGCGGTGGGCGGACCAGGCGGCGACGATGTCCGGCTCGTGGAGGCGCAGCGGGATGGCGACGGCGTCCCAGAGCCGTTCGATGTCGGGTTCGCCGAAGACGGCCGTGGCCCATCCGGGGTTGGGGGCGGCGGCGACGGTCCAGGCCAGAGCCCCGCCCATGGCCGCCTTGCGCAGCTCTTCGGCCAGGGGGATGGGGAGGGCGGCCAGGCGGTGCGCGTCGACGCCGTCGAAGAGGTGGGGGTCGGGCGCGCCGGTGAGGACGATGCGGGCCGAGGTCGTGTCGTCGAGGGCGCGGGCCCGGGCCATCTCCCAGTCCTTGAAGTCGGACAGCCCCTCGAGCGGGCCGCGGCGAAGGGCGGCCAGGCGCACGATGTCGTCGCGGTACTCCATGATCACGCGGAGGGCGTCTGCTTCGTAGGCCTTCTCGGCCACGGCGCGGGCCACGTCCAGATGGGCCACGTCGGCCGATACGTAGACCGTCTGGCCCGGCTGGACGTTCGCCCCGACCCGCACGATCAGTTCGGCGTAGTTCTCGAGCAGCTTCGTGTCCATGACCGCATCTTCGCAGACGGGCGCGAAGAAACTTGCCCCCGGCCCTATCTCCTTTGTTAGTATTTCCAATCGTGTCTATTAACAAACTAGAGATGGGGAAAAAGGGCCGGCCGTGGGTGGCCGCCGCCCTGGCGGCGGGGCTGGCTCTGACGGTCGTCGGGTGCAGCAGCGCGGCGAAGGCCGGGGGGAGCAGCAGCACCACCAACCCCGGCTCGGCGACCGCCGTTGGTGGCGCCAACGACCTGGTGACGGCCGCACCGGTCACGCTCGACGGAGCCGGCGCCAACTCCATCGACCCCTTCTTCGAGCGGGTGTTCTACGACTACCACCAGGCCAACCCGAAGGTGTCGGTGCACTACTCGCCGGCCGGCTCCAGCGCCGGCATCAAGGACGTCCAGCAGGCGACGGTGGACTTCGGCGACAGTGAGATACCGATGTCGTCGACCGACCTGGCCAAGGCGCACGGCGCCATCCTCCAGATCCCCGTCGACCTCGGGGGGGTGGCGCTGAGCTACAACCTGCCCGCCGGGCCCCGCGGGATCAAGCTGGACGGCCCCACGCTGGCCGGCATCTTCACGGGGTCGATCACCAAGTGGGACGACCCCGCCATCACCGCTCTCAACCCGGGGGCGACGCTGCCGCCGACCGCCATCGTCCCCGTGCACCGGGCCGACTCGTCCGGCCCGGGCTGGGACCTCGACGCCTACCTGATCAAGACGGCCCCGGCCTGGGTCGCCCGGATCGGGACCACCAAGCCGTCCAAGACCTGGCCGGTGGCGTCGGTCGGCGTGGGCCAGCAGCTCAACAGCGGTATCGCCACCTACATCAAGCAGACCCCCGGCGCCATCGGCTTCGTCGAGTTCGGTTACGCCCTCCGGTCCGGGTTCGTCAACGCCGCCCTGAAGTCCGGGGCGGGCGATTTCGTCGCCCCGTCCATCTCCTCGATCACGGCGGCCGGCTCTGTGGCCACGACGTTGAGTGCCAAGGACTTCTCGATCATCGACGAGCCGGGCGCCGGCGCCTACCCGCTGGCCAACTTCAGCTGGACGCTCGTCCCGCAGAAGCCGACCGACGGGGCCAAGGGCCTGGCCCTCGGCAAGCTGCTGGACTACGTGGTGACGACGGGCCAGCAGGTCGCCCCGGGCCTCGGGTACGCCCCGCTGCCCGCCTCAGTAGTGACGCTGGCCCAACAGACCATCGCCACCCTGGAGAACCCATCGGGCGGCGCCCTGTTCCGCGCCGCCTGACGGGCGCGCCGTGACACTCGCCTCCCCACCCGTCCCGGGCCTGGCCCCCACGCTGCGCCGGCGGGCCGCCACCCGCCGGGCGGCCCGGCTGTACCCGGGCGTCTACTGGCTGGGCGGCGTGGTGTTCATCGGCGCGGTGGTCGCCCTGGTCGTGGCGGTGGCCCAGGGATCGGCGTCCGCCTTCGCGCACGCCGGTCTCGGCTTCTTCTGGTCCACGACCTGGAACCCCGACGCCGGGGACTATGCGGCCGGCACGCTCGTGGTGGGGACGCTGGTCACGACGGGGGCGGCGATGGTGCTCGCCGTGCCGGTCGGCCTGGGTGTGGCCGTCGCGTTGTCGGAAGTGGTTCCCCGGCGGGTGGCCGCCGCCCTCGGGCCGGCCGTCGAGTTCCTGGCCGCGGTGCCGAGCATCGTCGTCGGGCTGTGGGCCCTGCTGATCCTCTCGCCGGTCTTCGCGTCGACCGTCGAGCCCTTCCTGCGGGGGGTACCGGGGCTCCACTGGATCTTCTCCGGCCCGGCCTACGGGCCCAGCCTCCTGTTGGCCGCGGTGGTGCTGGCGGTGATGACGCTGCCCACCATCGTGGCTCTGAGCCGCAGTGCGCTGGGCGCCGTCCCGGCCGCCGACCGGGAAGCGGCCATGGCCCTCGGCGCCACCCGCTGGCAGATGATCCGCACCGCGGTGCTGCCGGCCGCCCGCTCGGGGATCCTCGCCGCCGTCACGCTCGCGGTGGGCCGGGCCCTGGGGGAGAGCATCGCGGTGGCTCTCGTCATCGGCAACCGCCCGGTCCTGCCGCACTCGCTCATCTCGCCCGGGGCCACGCTGGGCACCGGGATCGTCAACCAGTTCGCCGAGGCATCCCCCGGCGTGCAGACCAGCGCGGTCATCGGGCTGGGCGCCGTCCTGCTGGTGCTCACCGTGGCGGTCAATGCCGCCGGCCAGTGGATCCTCCGGCGACCCGCGGGCGTCGACACGCCACCGCGGGGTCCGGTGCCCAGCACGGATCCCGGGGCCGAGACCCGCGCCGCGCTGGTCGCCCACGGCTGGTCGGCGTCGGCCCGGCCGCCGGTGCGGGCATCAGCGGTGGGTACCCTCGCCCGGAGGCGGCGCTCCGGGCGGGCGGCCGAATGGCTGTGCCGCACGGCCGTGCTCGTGGGCCTGGTTCCCCTGGGTGCTCTCCTCTGGTTCACCGTGGCCAAGGGGGCCGGCGCCGTCTCGGTCTCGTTCATCACCCACGGGCCGACCCCTCCGGGAGTCCCGGGCGGGGGCATCTCCACTGCCATCACGGGCACCGCCCGGATCGTCGGGCTGGCCCTCCTGCTCGCCATACCGACCGGCCTGGCCGCCAGCCTGCTGCTGTACGAGCGGCGGGGCCGGGTGGCGGCGGCCGTGCGCTTCGCCGCCGACGTCCTCACCGGCGTGCCATCCATCCTCATCGGCGTGTTCGCCTACACGGTGCTGGTCCGGCCGCTCCATCACGCCTCGACGGTGGCCGCTGCCTTCGCCCTGGCCGTGTTGATGGTGCCCATCATGATCCGGGCCAACGAGGAGTCGTTGCGGACGGTGGCCTCGGACCTGTGGGAAGCCGGGATGGCGCTGGGCGCGTCCCGCCCGTCCGTCGTGCGCCGGGTCGTCCTGCGCCAGGCCCTCCCGGGGGTGGTGACGGGCAACCTGCTCGCCCTGTCGCGCGGTGTGGGCGAGACGGCCCCCCCCCTCTTCACCGTCGCCGCTCCGGCGTCGGCCCTCACCTTCTTGATCTTCGACCAGGCGACCCAGGCCTACCCGGAGGCCCAACGCACCGCTTGGGGCGCCGCTCTCGTGCTCCTGGTGCTCGTGCTGGTGTCGAGCGGGGCGTCGCGCGGCGTCGCCCGTTACCTGACGAGGAAGGCTCGCTGATGCTCACCCTGGAGGACGTCCAGGTGTCGTTCGGATCGCACACCGCCGTACGGCACGTGACCATGTCCATCCCGCCCCGGCAGGTGACCGCCCTGGTCGGGCCGTCCGGGTGCGGCAAGACGACCGTCCTGCGCAGCCTCAACCGGATGCACGACCACACCGGCGGCCGGGTGGAGGGCACCATCAAGCTGGGCGACCTCGACCTGTACGGGCCCGGTGCCCAGCCCGAGCTGATCCGCAGCTGCATAGGCATGGTGTTCCAGCGTCCCAACCCGTTCCCGACCATGAGCGTGTTCGACAACGCGGTGTCCGGCCTCCGGCTCAACGGGATACGCAACAAGAAGGTGCTGCGCCAGGCGGCCGAGGCCGCCCTCCACCACGCCGCGCTGTGGGACATCGTCAAGGATCGCCTCGACCAACCGGCCACCCGCCTCTCCGGCGGTCAGCAGCAACGGCTGTGCGTGGCCCGGGCCCTGGCGGTCGAGCCTGAGGTGCTGCTGATGGACGAGCCGTGTTCCGCTCTGGATCCGGTCGCGACGGCCAAGATCGAGGCCCTGATCACCGACCTGGCTCAGGAGCTGACCATCGTGCTGGTGACCCACAACATGTTCCAGGCCCGGCGCGTCTCGGACCGGACCGCGGTGTTCCTGCTGGACGACGACCGGGTGGGCGAACTGGTGGAGGAAGGGCCGACGGAGACCATATTCACCGTCCCGTCCGATCCCCGCACCAAGGAGTACGTGCAGGGCCTCATCGGCTGAGACCGTCAGTCGGGGTGGGCGGCCAGGTGGTCCTTGAGGAGGGATCCGACGGGCTCGGCCGCCCCGCTGGGCAGCCAGTGCGACATCCCCTCCAGCACCTCGAAGCGGTAGGGCCCGGTGACGTAGTGGCCGGTGCGCTCGGCCGAGTACCGGGTCAGATAGCGATCTCCGGCGCCGTAGACGTACAGCGTGGGGCGGTCCACCGTCGGTATCGGCGTCCGGGCCGAGAACGGCAGGGCGCGGTACCAGTTGACGGGACCGGTCATGGCCTTGGGATCCTGCATCCGGCGGGCGTAACGGCGGGCCGACTCGGGGTCGAGGCCGTCCTTCTCGAACTGCTGTACGGACCGATCGAAGCCGGCCGCCTTCATCACCGCCTCCGGCAGCTTGGGGATCTGGAAGAACAGCATGTACCACGAATGCAGGAGCTGCCGGCTGTGCCGGAAGGCGTCCTGCATGGCCCGGGGGTGCGGGGTCGCCAGGGACGTGACGGTCCGCACCCGCTTCTGGTGGTTGGCGGCCAGATCCCATGCCACGCCGCCTCCCCAGTCGTGTCCCACCACGTCGAAGCGGTCGGCCCCGGCCACGTCGGCCAGCGCCAGGACGTCGGCGCTCAACTCGGTCATGGCGTAGGGGCGCCGGCCCTTGGGCCGGGCGCCGGGGGAGTAGCCCCGCTGGTCGGGGGCCAGGACCCGGTATCCGGCCTCGGTCAGCTGGGGTATCACCCCGGACCAGCACAGGCGGTCCTCGGGGAATCCGTGCAGGAGGATGACGACCCGGCCGTCGGCCGGGCCCTCATCGGTCACGTCGAAGGTCAGTCCCTCACGGACGTAGCTGTGCACGCCTCAGTCGTCGTAGACCAGGACGCCGCGGATGTTCTTGCCGTCCCGCATGTCCTGGTAACCCTGGTTGATGTCACCCAGCTTGTAGGTGTTCGTCACCATCCCCTCGAGGTCCAGGTGGCCGAGCCGGTACAGCTGGAGCAGGTGGGGGATGTCGTAGTTGATGTTGGCCGACCCGAAGATGGAGCCGACGATCTGCTTCTCCATGAGGGTGAGATCCATCAGGTTGAGCTTGACGTCCATCTCCGAGGAGGGGTGGATGTTGGTGACCACGCAACGGCCCCGCTTGGCCACGATGCCCATGATCGACGCGATGAGCTCGCCCTGGCCGACGCCCATGGCGCAGATGACCTTGTCGCACATCCGGCCCCAGGTCTCCTCGCGGATGGCCTCCGTCGCCTCCTCGACCGACGCGTAAGTGTGGGTGGCGCCGAACTTGGGCGCCAGCTCCCGCTTCAGTGCGACGGGGTCGATGGCGAAGATCCGGTCGGCGCCGGCCAGCCGGGCGCCCTGGATGGCCGCGGTGCCGATGCCGCCGACGCCGATGACCGCTACGTTGTCGCCCGGCTGCACGTCGGCCGCGTACACCGACGAGCCCCAGCCGGTCGTCACGCCGCAGCCGACGAGGCAGGCGTACTCGAGCGGGATGTCGTCGGGGATCTTCACGCACGACATCTCGTTGACCACGCTGTGCTTGCCGAAGGTGCCGAGGCAGACCATGGTCGGGATGTCCTGGCCCCGGGCGTGATGGCGGAACGTGCCGTCCATCTGCATCCCCATGAGCAGCATGGCGCCGTTGTCGCAGAGGTTGGAGTGGCCCTGGGCGCAGGACGGGCAGTGCCCGCAGGCCGGGATGAACCCGAACACGACGTGGTCGCCGGGTTGGACGCGGGTGACACCGGGGCCGACTTCGAGCACCACGCCGGCGCCCTCGTGGCCTCCGATGATCGGGTAGATGCCCCCCATGTCCCCGGTGACCAGATGCTCGTCCGAGTGGCACATGCCCGAGGCGGCGTACTTGACGAGGACCTCGCCCGCCTTGGGCGGGTCCAGCTCGATGGTCTCGACGCTCCACGGTTGGTTCTGGCCCCACAAGATGGCGGCTTCGGTCTGCACTGGTCCTCCCTGTCCTGTTCGTGCGACGGCCTGCTCCGGTTACCCTAGATCAGAACGTGTTGCAGATTCCTGGGCGGGGAGGCGGGCCGCTCAGCGGCTGACGGGGCGGAACGCCGCTTCCAGCCGCTCCACCACTTCGCCGTCCTGGTCGAGCGCGGCCAGGACCTCTACCGCACCCATGTTCTCCCGGACCTGTTCCACCCGGCTGGCCCCCGTGATCACGCTGGACACGTGAGGGTTGCGGGCGCACCAGGCGATGGCCAGCTGGGCCGCCGTGCAGCCGAGGTCGCCGGCCGCCGCCGACAGCTCGGCCACCGCCCGGTTGGCCCGCTCGTCGCCCATGCGGTCGGCCAGCCACTCGTAGCCGGGCAGGGCGGCCCGGCTGCCGGCCGGGATGCCGTCGCGGTATTTGCCGCTCAGGAGCCCGCTGGCCAGCGGGCTCCACGTCGTCAGCCCCAGGCCGATGTCGTCGTACAGCCGGGCGTACTCCTGCTCCACCTTGCGCCGACTGAGCAGGTTGTACTGGGGCTGCTCCATCACCGGCTTGTGCAGGTGGTGGCGCTCGGCGATCTCCCACGCCGCCCGGATCTCGTCGGCCGGCCACTCCGACGTGCCCCAGTACAGGGCCTGGCCGGCCGCCACCATGTCGCTCATGGCCCACACCGTCTCTTCCAGCGGGGTGTCCGGATCGTTGCGGTGGCAGAAGACCAGGTCCACGAAGTCCAGCCCGAACCGTTCGAGACTGGCCTCGATGCCCTGGCGCAGGTACTTGCGGTTGAGCGTGTGGCGCGTGTTGGGACCTTCGCGGAGGCCCCAGAACAGCTTGGTGGACACCACGTATTCGTGCCGCATCCATCCCAGGTCCCGGATGGCGGCGCCCATGATCCGCTCCGACTCGCCCCCGGCGTAGGCCTCGGCGTTGTCGAAGAAGTTGACCCCCGCCTGGCGGGCGGCGTCCATGCACTCGGCCGCGCCCTGCCCGGCGAGCTGCGGCCCGAACGTGACCCATGAGCCGAGCGAGAGGGCGCTGACCTTGAGACCGGAGCGGCCGAGACGGCGGTACGGCATGTCCATACCGGGCACCCTAAGCCTCCTCGGCCGGTAACGCGTCCCGGCGCACCTTCCCGATGGAGGTGCGGGGCAGGGCGCCGACGAGGATCAGCTGGCGGGGCGCGGCGTAGCGCGGCAGGTGCTCGGCGACCAGGTCGCGCAGCTCGGCCAGCCGGGGCGGAGCCGAC
>DATGAX010000420.1:0-5422 GCA_035312965.1 Acidimicrobiales bacterium | reverse complement strand
CCCGCCGCGGCCGGTCTCCTGGACGCGGTGGCCGACGGAGCGCCATTGCAGTTCGAGGCGATCGGTTCCAACGTGGTCGCCGGCATGGCCGGTCCCGGCCCCGATCCGCTGGCCGGCGCCGACCGGGTGGTGCGGGCCCGCCTGGAGAACCAGCGCGTCGCCGTCGTTCCCATGGAGGGTGACGCCGTCGCCGCTGTCCCGGCCGGCTCGGGCGCCGGTCCGGAGTACGACCGGTACCGGATGACGGTGTACGTGTCGACCCAGATGCCCCACGCCTTCGCCCGCACCCTGGGCCGCGTGCTCGGCTACGGCGACGGCGAGGTGCGGGTGATCGCCCCGCACGTCGGGGGCGGGTTCGGGGGCAAGGCCGGGGTCACGGCCGAGCATGCCGCCGTCATCGCCGCCGCCCGCCACCTCGGGCGGCCGGTCCGGTGGGTGCAGACCCGCTCGGAGAACCTCGTGGCCATGCCGCACGGCCGGGGCCAGCTCCAGTGGATCGAGATGGGATTCGACGCCGAGGCCAAGTTGACCGGCATGCACTGCCGGGTGCTGGGCGACGCCGGGGCCTACGCCGGCTTCGGCGGGGCGCTGGCCATGGGGCCGACCCGCATGATGGCGCAGGGCGTCTACGCCATCCCCCGGATCAAGTACGACGTGGCCGTGGCCGTCACCAACACCACCCCGATGGGCGCCTTCCGGGGCGCCGGCCGGCCGGAGGCGGCCGAGTTCCTGGAGCGCATGATGGACATCGCGTCGGTCGAGCTCGGCATCGACCCGGTCGAGCTGCGCCGCCGCAACCTGCTGCCCGCCTTCGAGGGTGAGTACCGCACGGTCATGGGCACCACCTACGACACCGGCGCCTACCTACGGACCCTCGACGAGGCGGTGGGCGCAGCCGGCTACGAGCAGCTGCGGGCCGAGCAGGCGGAGCGGCGCCGGCGGGGCGACCGCTGGCAGCTCGGCATCGGCGTGGCCGTCTACGTCGAGATCACCGCGGGTGGCGGGGCCGAGGAGTTCGGCTCGGTGGAGGTGCACGCCGACGGCACGGCGACCATCAGCGTCGGCACCTCCGCCCACGGGCAGGGCCACGCCACGTCCTTCGCCATGATCGTGTCCGACCGGCTGGGGATCCCGATCGAGGACATCCGCTTCGTTCAGTCCGACACCGCGGTCGTTCCGAGGGGCGGCGGCACGGGCGGCTCCCGTTCGCTGCAGGTCGGGGGCAGCGCGGTGCTGGGCGCCGCGGACCAGGTCCTCGACCAGGCCCGGCAGCTGGCCGCCGCCGAGCTGGAGGCCGGCGCCGAGGACATCGTCGTGCACGACGGCGGGGGGCTGGGCGTGGCCGGTGTCCCGGCCCGCACCGTGTCCTGGGCCCGGCTGGCCGAGCTGTCGGGCGGCGGCATCACGGCCGCGGTGGACATCAAGGTGGAGGGCGCCAGCTTCCCCTTCGGCGCCCACCTGTCGGTGGTGGAGGTGGACGTCGAGACGGGCCGGGTGCGGCCGCTGCGCCACATCGCGGTCGACGACTGCGGCCGCATCGTCAACCCCCTCCTCGTCACCGGTCAGCAGCACGGCGGCATCGGCCAGGGGATGGCTCAGGCCCTTTGGGAGGAGGTCGTCTTCGACGGTGACGGCAACCCGTTGACCACCAACCTGGCCGACTACGCCATGCCCAGCGCGGCCGAGTTCCCCTCCTTCGAGACGCTCAACACCGAGACGCCGACGCACCGCAACCCCTTGGGCGCCAAGGGCATCGGCGAGTCGGGGACCATCGGTTCGACACCCTCGGTCCACAACGCCGTGGTCGACGCCGTGTCGCACCTCGGCGTCCGGCACATCCCGATGCCGTGCACCCCCGAGCGGGTGTGGCGGGCCATCCGGGCCGCGGCCTTGGCCGGGCCGTCGGGGGCGGCGCCGCCCTGGAGCGACCCGCCGGCGGTGTTCGACCGCCTGCCCGCCGCCGGGTCCGCGGGCGGGCGGCGGCCCGAAGCGGCCGACGCCGACATCTGAGGCCCGGCCCCTCTCTCAGGCCCTTCTCTCAGAAGCCGACCGTGGTCCAGGTGTGACCGCCGTCGCGGGTCATCACGAAGGCCGGGACCGGGCTGTAGCGGATGGCCACACCCTGCTGTGCGGTGGTGAACCCGACGAAGCCGATCGACCCGTCCCCGTAGACCGTCTGCCACGTCCGCCCCCCGTCGAACGTGGCCTGGAGCCCCACCTGGCCGTCGGCCACCACGACCGTCCCCGGGTGCCCGGGTGCCACGGTGATGGACGCCGGGTTCTGGCCCGGTACCGGCCCGGCCGCCTGGAAGCTGGCCCCCCCGTCGGACGAGGTGAACAACCAGTTGCGCCCGGCCGGTATCCCGCGGTCGGGCGGCCCCCACATCCCCTCGGCGCACACCGCGGCCAGGTCCGTGGCCGAGGCGGCGGCGGCGTAGCCGGCTCCGCCGGAGGTCGTGCAGGGGGCCGTCCACGACGACCACCCCGCCGCCGGTGTCAGGCGGGCGCCGGAGACCACTTCCCGGTTGTCGTTGATCAGCCAGCCGTAGCCGCCCCAGAGCGTCACCTGGGGGGACAGGGCCGGGCCGGCGCCGACGGACGGGGCAAGGGCCGCCGGGACGAAGTGGTCCGAACCGACGGCGGCGAAGAGGATCTCCTCCTGGAACTGGCCCTGGCAGCCGGAGCTGCCGGCCGGGCACGGCCCGTAGACCACCATGTGCACGAACCCGCCGGCCGCCTCGAGGTCCCCGATGGTCGCCCCCTCCATCGGATCGGGCAGCTGCGACCAGGTCGTCCCCCCGTCGTGGGTCGACCACAGCCGGCTGGCCAGGTGGCTGGCGCCCGGGGACGTGTACACCCATCCGTCGCGCCGGTCGGCGAAGCGGACCTGGAAGGCCGGGACACCCAGATCCGAGCCGTGGCCGGGCGCGAGGGAGATGTCCGGGGCGCCCACCTCGGCCCAGTGATGGCCGGCGTCGGACGTGGCCGCCAGCGTGGCGCACCGGCCGGCCGGGCACGGGGCCCAGCCCAGGACCCAACCGTCGTAGGCCGACACGAACGTGACCGAGAAGGGTTCGAAGCCGGCCGGCACGGGGTTGGGACGCGGCGCCGGCGGGGCCGCCGTCGTCGCCGGGGCGGATGTCGTCGCCGGGCCGGGGTGGGGGAGGGTCGTCCCGGCCGCCTGCTGAGGCGCCGGCGGGTTGGTGGCCGGCGGGGTGAAGCGGAGGTGCTGGCTGCCCCCCGAGAGCGTCAGCCCGGCCACCACGGCGGCCGCCGCGGCCGCCGCGGCCAGCGTGGCCACGCCGATCACCGGCCACGGCCGGCGCCGGGCCCGTCCCGTGATGGGCACCGGCCCGGTGGGGGGCAGCAGCATGTATTCCGCCGTCTGGCGCTCGAGCGGGCCCGACCCGTCGAGGGGGAACGGGCCAACCGGGCCGTTCGCCGCCGGGGAGCCGGGCCGCTCGAGGCGGCCGTCGCGGGCGGCGGCGGCCTGGCCCCAGTCGGCCGCCGGAAGGTGACCGGGGGAGGGCTGCAGGCTGTCGGCCCGTTCCTCTAGGGTGCGCCTGAGGCGCTGGATCAGCTCGTCGTCGTTCATCGTTCGATCATCTTCCTGAGGTCGGCCAGCGCCCGGTGGGTGGTCGACTTGACGGTGCCCACCCGGCAGCCCAGGGTGGCGGCCACATCCGCCTCCGACATGTCGAGGTAGTACCGCATCACGAGGATGCTCCTCCGCCGCGGCGGCAGCCGGTTGAGGGCGTCCCACATCTCGACGTCCCCGCCCGGGTCCGGCTCGGCCACCGCCCGGAAGCCGCTCCCGCCGGCCCGCACCCCCGCACCCAGCCGGTCGTCATCGCCGGGACGGACCTCCCGCCAGGCCCGGCGGTGCCACGAATAGCATGCGTTGATGACGCTGCGCCGCAGGTAGGCGCCCGGCGAGGCGTCGGCATCGAGCCGGGCCATGACCCGGACGAAGGTGTCCTGCACGAGATCCTCGGCCACGGCCGGCGAGCCGGTCATCAGGTACGCCAGGCGGACCAGGCCGTCCCGTTCGGCCTTGTAGATGTCCGTCCACGTGACCACCTCACAAGCTAAGCCGCAGGGCTCCACGCCATCCTCTACGCCTGTCCGGTCGGGAAGGTTCCCCTTTCGAGCGGTCCACCATCGAACGTGCGTTCGGCTATATGCTCGCCGGGACGAGGGAATGACATCCGTGCAACTTCGCCGGCTTGGCTGTCACACCCCCTTCGTAGTGTGGCCCTGACCGAATCGACGCGAGCGAGAGGAATACCTGTGGAACGAGACAAGGCCCTCGAGATGGCCATGGGGCAGATCGAGAAGCAGTTCGGGAAGGGCGCCATCATGAAGATGGGGGAGAACCTCGACATGCAGATCGAGTCCATCCCGACCGGCGCCCTGGCGCTCGACATCGCCCTCGGGATCGGCGGTCTGCCCCGCGGCCGGATCGTCGAGATCTTCGGGCCGGAGTCCTCCGGTAAGTCGACCCTCGCCATGCACGTGGTGGCCGAGGCCCAGCGCAACGGTGGGATATGCGCCTACATCGACGCCGAGCACGCCATGGACCCCGTGTACGCCCGGGCCATCGGGGTCAACGTAGACGAGCTGCTCATCTCCCAGCCCGACACCGGCGAGCAGGCCCTCGAGATCGCGGACATGCTCATCCGCTCCGGTGCTCTCGACGTGATCGTCATCGACTCGGTCGCCGCGCTCACCCCCCGGGCCGAGATCGAAGGTGACATGGGCGACACGCACGTCGGCCTCCAGGCCCGGCTCATGTCCCAGGCTCTGCGCAAGCTGACCGCCAACCTCAGCAAGTCCAACACCATCGCCGTCTTCATCAACCAGCTGCGGGAGAAGATCGGCGTGATGTTCGGCTCACCCGAGACCACCCCCGGCGGCCGGGCGCTCAAGTTCTACTCCTCGGTCCGCCTCGACATCCGCCGCATCGAGTCGATCAAGGATGGCGCCGAGGTGGTCGGCAACCGCACCCGGGTCAAGGTCGTCAAGAACAAGGTGTCGCCGCCGTTCAAGCAGGCCGAATTCGACATCATGTACGGCAAGGGCATCAGCCGGGAGGGCTCGCTCATCGACGTGGCCGTGGAGCTCGGGATCATCAAGAAGTCGGGGGCCTGGTACACCTACGAGGGCGAGCAGCTGGGTCAGGGCCGGGAGAACGCCAAGAGCTTCCTGGCCGACAACCTCGAGGTGATGATCGAAATCTCGGAGAAGGTCCGCCAGAACGTGGGCGTGGGCGACGTCGACATCCCGTTGGGGGTGGACCCGGCCGACGAAGAGCCCATCAGCCTGGACGACTGATCGCCGGCCCGCTTGGCTCGTTGGCCCCCCGGCCCCTCGGCCGGCCGGCCAACCGGACTGCCGCGGCCGAGCGCTCAGGCCAGAGCTT
>DATGAX010000419.1:0-6796 GCA_035312965.1 Acidimicrobiales bacterium | reverse complement strand
TGACGCTGGTGCCGCGCACTGTCAGGGCGAGCGGCGAATCGGCCATGCCCCGCAGCAGGCGCCCGAGGCGGCTCCGTTCGACGACCAGCACGACGCCCAGGACGGCGGCCGCGACGGCCAGCATGCAGAAGTAGAACGTCTTCGGGTGCTGCCCGTCGACGAAGCCCAGCCGGGGACGCCCCGCGGTCAGAGAGCCGAACGGGCCGAACATGACCTTCAGGGGGTAGACCAGGTTGGAGAGCAGGATTCCGAAGCCGAACGTGGCCAAGGCCAGGTAGAGGCCGGAGAGACGAATCGCCGGCACGGCCAGCACGAGCCCGATAGGTACGGCGGCTAGCCCGGCCAAGAGGAGGCTGACCAGCCAGGGGACGTGAAGCCCGCCCGTCAGGTGGGCCATGGTGGCCCCGCCGACTGCGGCAAAGCCGAAATGAGCCAGAGATATCTGCCCGGATGTTCTGACCAGGAGGCGCAGGGACGAGAAGATGACGACCATGGCGAGCGCGTTGGTATAGATGGGAAGGCGCAGCCCGACGATCCACGGCACCGCCACCGCCAACCCGACGACGGCGACCACTCCTGCGTTTCTCAGGGCGGCCGGGACCTCGGCGGGCGGGCGATTCCGAACCGACCCCGTCGCAGCTACTTCCCGGAGCCGGCCGGACGGGGCGAGGAGCAGCACGGCGAACAGCGCGAGGAACGGGATGCTGGCCGGCAGTCCCTGGACCCACTGAAGGTGGGCGGCCGGGCCGGCTGCGATCTTCTCGGCCGCCGCGTACAAGAGACCGATGAGGATGCCCCCCGCGTAGGTCATGGGCAGGCTGGAGAAGGCGCCGACCGCGGCGGCGCTGAACGCCTGGACCACGATCAGGATCAGGTCGAGCGGGCTCAGGCCGGTGGACGGCGCGAGCAGCAGGCCCGAAAGGGCGGCAAAGGACGATCCGATGATCCAGGCCACGCTGCGGGTCGCCCACGGGGATATTCCGTTCAACCCGAGGAGGCTGGGCGACTCGACCACCGCCCGCATGGCCACACCGACCCGGGTGGACCGGAGGTAGACCGATAACGCCACCATGATGAGGGCGGCCAAGCCGACCGTGACCATCTGGTCCACCCCGACATGGACCCCCGCGATCTGGTAGCTCCTGGTCGGCAGGAAGGCGGGGAACGGCCGGCCCTGGGCGCCGAACAGCAAAGTCATGAGCGCTTCGATCCCGAGGAGGAGGCCGATCGTGGCCACGATCTTGGCCGTCGTTGTGACCCCTTCGAGACCTCTGGCCATAAGTTCGAACAGCAGTCCGGCCACCGGCCCGGCCCCGAACACCACGAGGCTCACCGCCACCCAGGACGGGAGATGGCAGCTCGAGTGCAACCAGAAGTAGAGGTAGGCGGCGGCCGCCGCGACCGCGCCGTAACCGAAGTTGAAGATCCCAGATGTCCGGTAGGTGAGGACCAGCCCGAGTCCGGTGATCGCGTACACGGAGCCGCTGGTGAGCCCGATGACGATGAAGGGGGCCCAGCTCACGGCTGGCACATCCGGCACGCTCGGAGTCCCGCCGGGTCTGCCTGGGCTACGGGGACGGCGGCCTTGCCCGCCATCACCGGGCAATCCCGAAGGTGGAAAGTGGTCATTCGCGGCGCCGACCAGAAGGCGGTCGCGATCGGCCGGTCAGTTACCAGGGCGGGAAGGGTCAACGCGGCTGATCTTCGGATCACCTCCCGGCGGGCCGAACGGGTCCGGCTCATGGCCTGGATCAGCCAGATGCAGTCGGCCACGGCGGCAGTGATCACGGCGAAGATGGCGCCCTCCAGCCAGCCCATCTGTGACTCCCACCGGGTTTGAAGGGCGGCGCCGATCCAGGCCGCGAGGAGCGCAGCCCCGCAGGTGCCGTTTACGAGCAGGACCGCCAAGTGGTCGCCTGGCGTCCAGGGGTCACGCACCGTTCGACGCCACCTTCTTCCGGACGGGCCGGGCTCGCGACGCGGGCAGCGCGTCCAGGCTGGCCTGGATCTGGTCGAGCTGGCCGCTCACCCGGTCCAACTTGCGCCACTCGTCCCGGATGTCAGCGGAGATCCACAGCGTGGCCGAGGCCGCCATCAGGAAGATGCCGAATATCCCACCGGAAATGACGTAATGCACCTGCTCCGCCGGGTAGGCGGTGGTGGCCACGCCGACCCAACCCGCCGCCAGTACCACGACGGCGACCAGAGCGACGGCGAGCGCGGCGGCCCGGTCCCACTGGGATTTGATGATCAGCCCGATGATCTTGCCCATCTGACCCCCTTGAGGCGAATGGTGTGGCCGGCTAGGAGCGTGGCCGCGGCGGCGATGACGAGTAACAGGTAGAAGAGGCCTCCGAGCCCGGCGACGGTCGCCGCTGGGGATACCCGAGCCGGAGCAGTCGGCGGGGGGGCCGACGTGGCGGGGGCACGGCCTTCGCCGATCGGTGCCGAGGAGGGACCGGAAGTCGCTACCGGGGCGGTGCCGGCAGGCTGCGAGAGATTGGCGGCACCCCCCGGCGCGGTGACGGCCGGCGCGGTGGTGCTCCCCGGTGATGGGCCGGAAGGAGGCGTCCATCCGCCGGTCGGATTGCCCCCGCCGTCAAATCCCGGTCCTGACCCTCCCCCCTGCACGCTGGGCGCGGCCGAGGCGGACGCCAGCCCGAGTGAATAGGTGACCGTCGCCCTTTTACCGTTCGGATCCGTCTCGACCATCCTGATCGCCACTCCCGGTGCGACCACGCCGGTCTCGGTCTTGTTGGCACCGAGGAGGGAGACGGTTACGCCGGCTTGCTCCAGGGCCGATGAAAGCGGCCCGGCGGGCGGTAGGGGCACCGTGGTGCCGGCCAGCGTCAAGCCGTTCTCGTCCAGGCCGACCGGCACTCCGTTCACAGTGATGGTGCCGACGGATATGGCCGAGCTCGTCGTGGTCTGCCCGGAAGCGGTGAGGGTCGCCGACGCACGCGATTCGACCCCCGAAATATCCAGGGGTCCGGCCGAGAACCCGCGCGCCGCCGTCGAAGCCGAGGCGACGACCACCGCTCCCCCACCGGAGATGACATCCGCATCCGATACCGCCGACGAGATCTCGGCCGATGCGGCCGAGTACCCGGCCTGGCCGGCACCGTGGGATCTGGTTCGGGTGCTGGTCGCGCTCAGGCGGTAACCGGGCTGGGTCACCGACGACTGGGATCGGCCGGGGTAACCGGACGACGCCTCGAACGGGTAGGAGGGCGGTGGGACGGGCGACGATCCGCCGAGCACGTTCAGGAGGTCGAGGAGGTCCGGCCCCGGGTAAGGGTCGGCGGCGAACGCCTCGGAGTCCGGCAGCGACGACACGATGGCCGTGACGTTCGGGCCGGATGCCTCCAGCGTGGTTCGCGTGGCGTCCTCCTCCGATGCCGCGGTCACCGTCACCCCGGCGGCGCTGGCCGCCCCGGTGAACGGCCCCCCGCCCGCCGCTGGTGCGGCCTGCGCCCGGGCCACCCATCCGGCTCCGGCCGCCGCGACGACGACGGCCACCGACAGGGTCAGCCGGCGCACTGTGGGGTGTCCCCGTAAGGCGCGCTCCATTGCGAGGCGGTGATGGTCATGACGAACCAGCACGGCGGGGGGTTGACCGGCACCCGGTCGAAGCTGAGCGGGATGGTGAGCCCGCCGAAGGTCTGGTTCCGGAACCTCTGCAAGGCGGAGGTGAGCGACGCCGAGGTCACCGGGCCGCTTATCTTCGCGATGGCCGCGCCGAAGATCTCGGCCGACGCCCAGCCGGCGGCGCTGGCTGGATCGGAGATCTGGCCCGGCTCGTACTGCTTCATCGCCTGCTGGTACTCCGCCACCCCCGGGATGAGCGGACCGCCGGTGAAGGGGAATGTGGTGTTGAACACGATCGAGTTGCGCAGTCCCGGGATCGTGTTGAAGTTGCCCTCGGTGACGCCGTACCCGATGAGCCAGTAAGGGTCGAAGCCCTGCTGGTCACAGGAGTTGGCCACATTGACCGTGGCGCTTGAGGGCATGATCAGGACGACCGCCTGCGCGCCGGCCGACTTCATCTGTATGCACTGGGCGGTGTAGCTCGGGGCGGCGAATGACGCAGAACCGTTGTAGACCACATGCCAGCCGATGGACGGGGCGTACCTGCTGTCGATGCTGGCACCCTCGGAGCAGACGGCGCCTTCCTGGCAGACGAGGATGGCCAGGTTCCGATCGCCCTTCGGGAAGAGGAGTTTGGCCCCGGCGGCCGGTCCGTCCTGCACCAGGGTGTTCTCGATGTCGCCCTCGGGGAAGAAGTTGGGCAGCTGGCCCCACGACGCGGCGCCCGTGCCGTCACCACCGATGACCGGTATCCCCTGCTGGCGCAGGTAGCTCGCCGACGCCTGTTGGGTCTGGGACGCCCAGGCGCTCACCTCGGCCACGATGTGCTCCTGTTGAACCAGCGCCTGGGTGTCGGCCAGGTTCTGGCCGGGATCGGACTGGTCGTCGCGCACGTAGAGCTTCACCGGGTGGCCGTTCACGCCGCCGCGGGAATTCACAAAGCTGACCCACGCCTCCAGGCCGACCACCCCAGGGGCCTCGGCGCCACCTGTGATCCCGCTGTAGTTGCCGACGCTGCCAATGACGATCGGTGAATGGTCGGTCCCGCCGCCGCCGGGCGGTGGCGCTGGGAGCGCCGACCCCGTCTGGCCGGCCGACGCCGATGTCGACGGCGGCGCCCCACCCGCCGCGGTCACCGAGCCCGGCCGTCCGCCACTTCCAACCGGGCCGGTCGAACCGGCTGACCTTCCTCCCCCGGCGGCCGCCGTCCCGTTGCCGGCCGGTCCGCTGGTCAAGTCACCCGATGCGGCAGCGGGCTGCGGTCCGATCCCTCCACCCGTCCCTCCACCCGCCGCCCCCACTATCTGCGAATGGGTTTCCAGGCTTCCGCAACCTCCCAACAGCGCGGCCGCGGCAGCCGCCGCCAACCATCGCCGTGCCGATGACCCGAACCGTCGTCGGTAATGGAGCATCCCCAGGTATCCCCACATCCCTCATACGACCGGGCCCTCACCCGGTCACAGAAAGAGTATAATGTAAAGGGCGATTTGCGCAACTGTGAAACCAGACATTTCGGCCTCCAGGCTCGTCGGCCACCGCCAAAGTGTAATGATCCGCCGCCGCGACGGCCGGTTAACCTCCAACCGTGCCTGTGGACCCCGCGCTCGTTCCGATGTTGGAACTGCTACCCGAGCTCGGATGGGCCCGGGACCATGCCGCCGGGTTGGGCGCCGACCCTGAGCGGATGGCGGTGGCCGGCGACAGCGCCGGGGGGAACCTGGCCGCCGTGATGGCCATCATGGCCCGCGACCACGATCTGCCGCTCCGCTTGCAACTGCTCGTGTACCCGGCCACCGACTTCAGCGAGCGACGGGAGTCTTTCCACGACAACGGGAGGCTACCTGTTGAGCTCCGGCGCCATCGAGTGGTTCGAGGGTCACTACGCCCCCGACCGGACCGACTGGAGGGCATCTCCCATGCTCGGCTCCGACCACCGCGGCGTGGCTCCGGCGTCCGTCCTCACCTGCGAGTTCGACCCGCTCCGTGACGAAGGCGACGACTACGCGGCCAAACTTGCCTCGGCCGGCGTGGTGGTCAAGCACACGTGCTATCCGGGGCTGATCCACGGCGCGTTCAGCATGGGACGGGTCGCGCCCTCCGCCCGGGCGATGATGGACGACGCCGTGGCCGCCATCTCGTCCGCACTTGGCTCGGCGGCACCAATCACTGAGTAGAACCGCACAGAACCGCACACACGGCAAGATGGCGGCTGGACAGGTTCGTCGGGACGTTGTCGGGATGGTGTCGGACCGCCTGGACAGCAACTCGTCCCTGCCGGTACTTGACCCTCGAGCGGCGGGCTTTCCGGAGTCGACTCAGCCGCCCTGGCTCATCCGCTCCATGTTGGCCTTCAGCGCGGCTTCTGTAACCTCAAGCTCGTCCTTCGGGCTGAACAGGACGAACTCGGAGCCCGCCTTCGCGGAAGGCACATGGCCGGGTGGCATGTAGAAGGCGTCACCGGGTTCGATGACTTCCTCGTGGTCGGCGTAGCGGACCGTGAGTCGCCCGGCAGTCACATAGCCCCAATGCGGGCACTGGCAGCTGTCCCCAGGTAGCCCCTTCAGCAGGGGGGCGAGATCGGAGTCCTGCTTGATCGTGGTGAAGTTGACCGTGTAGCCGTGGAAGTGATCGGTGCGATCCTCGGCCGGTCCGTAATCGATAACTTCGGGCGCGCTGTCTCTGGAGACTTTCGACATTCGGGTTGTCCTCCTTGGTTGCTGGGCTGTTCAGGGTCGCTCGCGCCCGGCCAGGGGCGCCGGTTGGGAGCCCACACCGCGGTCGGCCGTGGCGCTGCCGACGATGAACGGGCTCACCCATTTCGGAATCTTCCTGGCCGTGGTGTGCTCGATCTCGGTGACCTCGAAGCCTTCCGCCTGGATGGTGTCGAGGGTCGGGCGATTGCACTCACAGCCGACCATGAACCGGTTGATGGCATTCATACGATCCTGCTTGCGGGCCAGTTTGGGGTCGTCGGAACGCACGTGCTCGATAAACAGGAGACGGCCGCCCGGTCTCAGCACCCGGCGCAACTCTCGCAGTGCGCGCGGCTGGTCGTCCGTCCCGCAGAGCACCAGAGTCGACACCGCGGTGTCGAAGCTGTCGTCCTCAAAAGGAAGGTCCTCGGCCGGCGCACGCAGGACGGTGGCGGTCGGTGCCTGCTCGCGCGCCTTGCGCTCCAGCCGGCGGAGCATCGGGATCTCCGGCTCGG
>DATGAX010000418.1:0-2432 GCA_035312965.1 Acidimicrobiales bacterium | reverse complement strand
AAGGCATCCGCCAACATCAGGTGGCCCCGGGCGCGGGGCTCGGCTCGTCCCGCGGCGTGCATCTCGGCCAGGCGCTGGCCCACTTCACGGGCCACGTCGATTCCGGCGATGGCGGCCATGACCTGCCCGAGGGACCACAGCTCGCTGCGCCACAGGACCGGCAGCTCGAAGTCGGCGGCTTTTTCCTGGACGGACTGCCAGGACTGCCACAGCTCGGCCACGCCGGTCTCGTCGCCGACCTGGCGCATCCGCCCGGCCCAGGACACGTGAGCCTCAGCCCGGTTGAACATCACCGCCGACAGCAGCGTGCTCCGCACGCCCGGCTCGGCGCCGTCGCCCAGGTTCAACGCCGCCGCGTACTGCTCGTCCCCCAGCTCCCAAAGGGAGCGGTAGTCGAAGGCGATGCCGCAGCTGGTGTGCGCACTGATCCTCTCGAGCGCCGGGCCGTCAACTGCGCCGAGGAGCACGGTGGCCTCGGCCAGATCAGCGTCGTACTCCGGCGACGCCAGCTCGCCGTCCGGGCCGGCCAGGAAGGCCGCCCGCATGGCCAGGCCGAGAGCGGTCATGGCGCCGTCGCCGTCGAGTCGGGCTCGGTCGACCAGGGCGTCCAGGGCCTGGGCCAGGCTGCCGTCCTGCGCCATCCATGCCTTCACCGCCCGGCCGAACAGTCCGATCCGCACCACCGCGTCGAAGCCGGAGCGCTCGGCCAACGCCGTGATCCCGGCGATTTCTTCGGCGGCGCCCTCCTCGCCCGACTGCAGACCCTGTATGAGCTCGAACAGCCGGACGCGAAGCGCTACCGCGCTCTCCGACGCGCCCGCCTCAGGCCGAGTGGTCCATGCCATCCCGATACATATTCTCGCAACATGCTCCGCCGGGCGCCGCGGGACGACGGGCCGTCCGGGCAAAAGGGCCATCCGCGCAATGTTCGAGCGCGGGTGAGCGGAAGCTCAGCGACCCTCCGCGAAGCGGTCGGCCAGGGCGGTCAGCCGGGCGACGTAGGCAGGCCAGTCGTACTCGCCGGGGACGTTGGGGGCTCCCGGTTGCCAGCCGGTTGCACCGTCGTGCTGCTCCCGCATGATGTCGGCGTGGCCGGCGTGGCGGCTGAGATCGTAAGTCACGTGCACGATGATCCGTTGCAGGGTGACCTCCTGCCGCCCGGAGGGCCACCAGGGCACGCGCCCGGCGGCGTCGAGGGGCAGCTGCTCGATTGTCTCGTCGGCAAACGTCCACACCCGACGGTAGAGATCGATGATCCCATCCTTGGTCTCGTCGTCCCGGGCGTACCAGTCAGCCTGGGGGTCGTCGTCGAAGGCTTCCATCGGCACCACCTCCTGAGCCATCGGGAGCTCACGCCCGAAGGTGGGCCCGAAGTAGCCGGCCTCGACGTTGAGGCAGTGCTTGACCACACCGAGCAGGTTGTTGCCGGTAGGGGTGCGGGGCAGTCGGGCCTGGCATTCGTCCAACCCGTCGAGCTTCCAGACGAGGGCGTCGCGGCTCTCCTGCAGGTAGTGGTGCAGGACGGTCTTCGGGTTTCCCATGTCGGCCACAGCGGCCAGTCTGGCAGGGCCGCGGGAGGACCGGAATGCGGTCGGCTCGTATGATCGGGCCCACGATGACTGAGCTGAATGTGGACGCCCTGCGAGCCCAGGTGCGGGACTGGGTGAAGAGCCATTGGGACCCGTCGCTGTCGCTGCGGGCCTGGCGGGAGCTGCTCCTGGAGGCGGGTTGGGCGGTGCCGTCGTGGCCGGAGAGGTGGTACGGCAGAGGTCTGCCGGCATGGACCGAGGAGGTGGTCCGCACGGAGATCCACAGCTGCCATGCGGTCTCCGCTCCGGTCACCGGCCCAGCCGGGTTGGCCGGCCCGACGATTCTGGAGCAGGGGCCGGACCACATGCGCGACCGGTTCCTCCGGCCGCTGCTCATCGGCGAGGAGGTGTGGTGCCAGCTCTTCAGTGAGCCGAGCGCCGGGTCGGATCTGGCCGGGCTGACCACCACGGCCGTCCTCGACGGCGACGAGTGGGTGGTCAACGGGCAGAAGGTGTGGAACACGAGCGCCCACCACGCCGATTACGGCATGCTCGTCGCCCGCACCGACTGGGACACCCCGAAGCACCAGGGCATCACCTACCTCGTCCTCCCGATGAAGCAGCCCGGTGTGGAGGTGCGCCCGCTGCGCCAGATGAACTACCGCGCCTCGTTCAACGAGGTGTTCATGACGGACGCCCGCATCCCGAGGGACTGGGTGGTGGGGGAGGTGGGCAAGGGTTGGACGGCGGCGCTGGCCACGCTGGCCCACGAACGGCGGTTCAGCCTCTTCGCCTCCGCCGGAAGCTTCGACGGAGTCGATCCCGGGCCCGCCCTCGACGAGGCGCGCCAGGAGGCGGCCGAGATCGCCAAGGTGTACTCGTGGTACCCCCAGCGGGCCGGCC
>DATGAX010000417.1:0-3622 GCA_035312965.1 Acidimicrobiales bacterium | reverse complement strand
AGCACCGGCCCCTTCCGGCCCGGTCCGATCTCGGTGATCGAGCCGGTGTCGAGGAAGGTGCGCCAGCCGATCTCGTCACCCACTCCCAGCGCCCAGGCCACCGCGGCCTTGATCGGCGACACGTGACTCACCACCACGACGTCGCGGTCGGCCGCCTCCTCCCACACGTCCGAGCAGGCGGCGCGCACCCGCCGGCCCAGGTCGGCCAGCGACTCCCCGCCGGGGGGCCGGTACTCCAGGTCGGCGTCCCACCCCACCCACAGATCGGCCGCCGCGGTCAGCTCGGCCCCGTCGAAGACGCCGTAGTCGATCTCGGTCCACCGGTCGTCGACCTCCACCGGGAGACCGAGGGCGGCGGCCGTGGCCCGGGCCCGCTCCAGCGGCGAGGACACGACCCGCGCCGCTCCGGTGAGAGACGCCACCGTCCCCAGGGCCTGGGCCTGCCGGACGCCCACGTCGTCGAGGGGGACGTCCATGCGGCCCAGAAGCCTGCGGGCCGCGTTCTGGGCCGTGCGGCCGTGACGTACGAGGTACAGCACGGCCGGGGACGCTACATCGCCGCCGGCTGCCCCACCGGGGTCACGCCGGCCACCTCGGGCGCCACCATGCCCACCTTCCGCCCGTCCGCCGGGTCGGCCCGCCTCAGCCGGCTCCACCCGTAGGCGGCGGCCACCAACGCCGCCACCCCACCGATGCCGAGGCCGTAGCGGGCGCCCAGCTCGCCGCCGATGAAGCCGACGAGCGGCCCGCCTATGGGCGTCGAACCGAGGAAGGCGACCGACCAGAGAGACATGACCCGGCCCCGCATCGACGGCGCCGCGTTGAGCTGCAACGTGGCGTTGCCGAGGGCCAGGAAGGTGATCGAGCAGGCCCCCACGGCCAGCAGCAGCGCCTCCTCCACCGGGAGCGTCGGGGCCACGGCGGCGCCCAGCACCGCCACCCCGAACAGGGCCGCGGTGCGAACGAGACGCCGCGGCCCGGTGGCCGGGCGGCCGGCGGCGAAGAGCCCGCCGACCACCGCACCGACGCCCATGCAGGCGGTTAGGAACCCGTAGGTCCTCGAGTCGCCGTGGAACGGCCCGCCGGTCATCAGCGGGAGGGTGGTCTGGAACTCGTAGGTGAGGCACCCGATGACGGCCATCATGACGAGGGAGTCGCGCAGCACCGGGGTGGAGCCCACGTAGCGGAAGCCCTCCCGCAGCTGCCCCTTGAGCCGGGCCACCGGCGGGGCCGGGCTGAGCTCGTCGAGGTGCATGGCCCGCAGTGAGGCCAGCACGAAGGCGAACGACACGCCGTTGGCCAGGAAGCACCAGCCGCTGCCGACCGTGGCGATCATCAGCCCGGCCACCGCCGGCCCGATAGCCCGGGCCACGTTGACCATGACGCTGTTGAGCGCCACCGCGTTGGCCAGGTCCTCCCGCCCGACCATCTCCACGATGAACGTCTGGCGGGTGGGGTTGTCGATCATGTTGATCAGGCCCAGCAGCACCGCCATCACATAGAGCTCCCAGAGGGTGAGCACTCCGGCCAGGTCGAGGCCGGCCAGGACGAGGGCCTGTACCCCGGCTGCGGCCTGCGTCCACAGCAGGATCCGGTACTTGCCGTAGCGGTCGGCGATGGTGCCGCCCAGGGGCCCGAGGAGGAGGATGGGGAGGGTCTGCAAGGCGACCACCAGGCCCGTGTCGAAGCCCGAGTGCGTCCAGGCGTAGACCAGCCAGGACTGGGTGATGCTCTGCATCCAGGTGCCCACCAGCGACACCGTCTGGCCCGAGAAGTAGTACCGGTAATTGCGGTTCGACAGCGACGAGAAGGTGCGCTTCAACACCGGGTTCGGCTTCTCCAGTCCTCTTAGCCCTGCTAAGGAAGTGTACCCTCAGGGCACGAGGATGCGGGAGCACTGCTCACACGTGTAGACCTCGCCCTCCGGCAGGTGCCGCACCCGGTCCAGCTCCATGGCCGACAGCGTCAGGTGGCACCCGTCGCAGTGGTTGCCCACCAGGCGCGCCACGCCGACGCCCCCCAACCGGGCCCGGAGCCGTTCGTAGGTGGCCAGCAGCGGCGCCGGGACGGCCGTCACCGCGGCGTCCCGCGCCCCGACGCGCGAGGCCAGCTCGGCGTCCAACTCCTGCTCCGACGCGGCCAACCGCTGCACCGCCGCGGCCTGCTGGTCCTCGACGGACCGCCGCGCCTCGGCCAGCGCCGCCGCCCGGGCGTCCAGCGGCTCGGCCGCGTCCAGGACCTCCAGCACGACGTCCTCGAGCGACGACGCCCGGGCCTTGAGCTGCTCCAGCTCGGCCGCCATGGCCTGCAGGTCCCTGGACGCCGACACGGTGCCGCCATACATCCGCTGGCTCACGGTCGCCGACCGGCTCTCGGCCGCGGCCAGCTCCGCTTCGGCCTGCTCCTGCCGGGCGGTCAGGTCGGCCCGGGCCGATTCGATCTCGGAGAGCTCCCCGGCCAGGGCGCCCCGCCGCGCCTCCAGGTCGGTCAACTCGGCCCGCTCGGGCAGGTGGGCCCGACGGTGACGGATCTGGTCCAGCTCCAGATCGAGGTCCTGGACGGCGAGGAGGTCCTGCAGGTGGCCCACGCCTAGTGCTTCTTCGGTCGGGTCGTGGGCGGGGACTTGGTCGTGGGGGTGGTGGCGGGCACCGTCGTGGGCGCGACCGTAACCGGCGGCGCCGTCGTGGTCGGCGCGCAGGCGCCCCCCTGGAACGCCTGCGCCCCCTGGTAGTTGGCGATGCCCTGGCCGCACGTGTAGACGCCGAAGTTGTGGTCCAGCACGTCGTCGTGGACGAGGGAGAGGGACGTGATGAACCTGGTCGGCGGCATCAGCCCCCACTGGACCTGCGGCAGCTGCAGCACCGGTTGGTTGGCCAGGACCACGGCCGAGTAGTCGTGCCAGGTGTGGGCCGGGTAGTCGGCCCCGAAGACGGCGTAGCCGTGGATGATGATGGGGACCTCGCCCTGCAGGTTGCCCATCCACACCGTCGTCTCCAGCTGCGGGGTGAAACCGTTGAACCAGGCGTCGACGTTGTTGCTGGTCGTGCCCGTCTTGCCCGCCACCGGCCGGTTGTACAGGGACGCCGCCGTCCCCGTCCCGCCCGTCACGACGGCCCGCAGCGCCACATCCGCCTCGGCCGCGATCTGCTGGGAGAACACCCTCCGGCCCGGATAGAGGCCCCGGTAGATGATGTTCCCGGTGCGGTCCGAGACGGTGTTGATGAACGACGGCGTGTGGAACACCCCGTCGTCGGCGACGGCGGCGTAGGCCCCCGCCATTTCGATCGGCTTGACCGCCGCCGCACCGATCACCACGGACGGGATGAAGTCGTACTTCGAGTGCGGCACCTCGGCCGGATTGACGCCGAGCTGCTGGGCCATGTCGATCACGCTGTGCAGCCCCACCTCGTGGGACAGCCGGATGAAGGCGCAGTTGATCGATCCGGCGGTGGCCGCGACCAGGTTGATGACCCCTCCCCCGGGGCCGGCGTCGTTGCGGATGGGGGTGGTGGCCAGCGAGATGTTGCCCGGAAACAGGATGGCGCACGGACCCTGGCTGTCGATGGTGTCGTACACCGAGTACCCCTGCTCCAGGGCGGCGAGCAGCGTGAACAGCTTGAAG
>DATGAX010000416.1:0-17209 GCA_035312965.1 Acidimicrobiales bacterium | reverse complement strand
GGCCAACCCCCCGCCCCGCCGGCCCACCGGCGTACGGACCGCGTCGACTATGTAGGCCTCTTGCATCCAGATCGCTCCTTGCTCGTATCCGAACCCTACCGGTGCAGGCCCAGTTCGCGACCGACCCGCAGCCGGTGCCAGCGCGCCGACCCGTACGAAGGGGCCAGGCACCACACTCGCTTCAGCCACATGTGCAGGGGGTAGTCGTCGGTGTAGCCCATGGCCCCGTGGCACTGCAGAGCGGCGCGGGCGGCTCGCTCGGCGCCGTCCGACGCCAGCGCCTTGGCGAGCGAGACGGAGCGCCGCACGTGTCCGTCGTCCAGCTCGCCCGCTCGATCCGTCTCCCACGCCGCCGCCCACACCGCGGGCGCGGCGAACTCCACGTGCATCGTGGCGTCGGCCAGGTGGTGCTTGACCGCCTGGAAGCTGCCCACCGGCACACCGAACTGCTTGCGGTCCTTGACGTAGTCGACGGTCATCTGCACCAGGGCCCGCCCAAGGCCGACCAGCACCGCGGCGGAGGCCAGCGCGCCGGCGTCGGTGGCGTTGGTGGCGTTGGTGGCGTCGCTCTCGTCACCTATCGGGATCCCCCGGGCGCGGGGTGTGACCATGGCGGCGTCCCGCGTCCGGTCGACGGATGCCACGGGCTCGATCTCCACCTCGTCCCGGGCGTACAGCGTCCCGTCGAGAAGGAACCAGTCGGCCCGCGACGCGCCGGGGACGGGCGCCCAGCCAGCCGGTCCGCCTGCCGCGGTCAGGACGGCGGAGCCGTCCACGAGGGCGGCCAGTATGCCGGCCGGGTCCCCGGCGGCGGCGAGGAGCGGGACGCCGACCGCCGCCGTCTCCAGAAGTGGCAGCGGTAGTGCGACCCGGCCCGCTTCGGCCAGCACCAGGGCGAGGGTGACCGAATCCATGGCGGAACCCCCGGCCGATTCGGGGGCGACGAGCCCCTGCACACCCATGCCGGCCAGCTCGTCCCACAGGGCCCACACCGCCGGGCCGGCCGGCTCGGACCAGGCCTGCTGGAGGAAGGCCGGGCCGGCCCGCTTCTCGAGGAGCCCGGCCACCGCGTCACGGACGGCGATCTGGTCGTCGTCGAAGGCGAAATGCACCGTCAGCTCCTGGGCAGGCCGAGGAAGCGCTCGGCCGCGATGTTGCGCTGGATCTCGTTGGTCCCGGCGTAGATGGGACCCGACAGGGAGAACTCGTACCCCCGCATCCACGGACCGTCCACCTCGGCCCCTGCTCCCTCGAGGGCAAGGGCCGTCTCGTGCAGCCGCACGTCCATCTCGGACCACCAGATCTTGTTCAGGCTGGACTCGGCCCCGGGACGCCCGCCGCCGGCCAGGGCGGTGACGGCCTGCAGGGTGAACAGACGGTACGCCTCGGCGTCCATCCATCCCTGGACGACCCGGTCGACCAGGACCGGATCCAGGTCGGCCGCGGCCCGGGCCTTGTCGAGGAGCCGGTCGACCACCGCGCTGAACCGGCCCGGGGACCGCAACGTCAGGCCCCGCTCCGACCCGGTGGTGGCCATGGCGACCGACCATCCCTTGCCCACCCCGCCCAGGACGTCTTCCTCGCCGACCTCCACCCCGTCGAGGAACACCTCGGCGAAACCTTCGTCGCCGTCGAGCCGCCCGAAGCCCCGGACGGTGACCCCGGGCGAGTCCAACGGGACGAGAAAGTAGGTGAGCCCCTTGTGACGGGACGACTCCGGGTCGCTACGGAACAGCCCGAACAGGTGGGTGCAGAACGCGCCGCGGGTGGTCCAGATCTTCTGGCCCGTCAGCCGCCACCCCCCGTCCATCCGCTCCGCCCGGCTGGTGATACCGGCCAGGTCGCTGCCGGCGCCCGGCTCCGACCATCCCTGGCACCAGAGGTCCTCGGCCGCCGCCATCCGGGGCAGGATGCGCTGCTGCTGCTCCGGAGTCCCGAACTCGAACACCGTCGGCGCCAGGAGGAAGATGCCGTTCTGGGTGACCCGTTGTGGCGCTCCGGCCCGGTAGTACTCCTCCTCGAATATCAACCACTGCCACAGGCTGGCCCCCCGGCCGCCGAACTCCTCGGGCCAGCTGACCACCGACCACCTGTGCTCGAACAGGAGGCGCTCCCATTCGAGATGGAGGGCGAAGCCCTCCCGGGTGTCGCCCGAAGGCAGCGCCGGGCGCGGCACGTTGGCCTCCAGCCACTGCCTGGCCTCGCGCCGGAAGGCCTCGTCCTCGGCCGGCCAGGTCAGGTCCATCGCCATCCCGTCGGCGTCGCCATCCCCGTCATGCGCCCTCCCCCGGCCGCTCGCCCGGCCCCTCGCCCGGGCCCTCGCCCGGCCCCCCGCCCGGACCATCGGGCCTCTGTTCGGCCGGCGCAACGGCCAGCATCCACGCCGGCGTCTCACCGCCGCCGTCGACCACCAGCTCGCAGCCGGTGGCGTAACCCATACCGGGGCCGCACAGAGCCAGGCAGGCGGCGGCCACGTCGGCGCCGGTCCCGAACCGCCCGGCCGGGACGGTCCGCGCCACGGCGTCCGCGTCCGCACCGTAGGTCTCGGTCACCAGTTCCGTGCGCATCAGACCCGGGGTCACCTGGACCACCCGCACCTTCGGCGCCCACTCGAGGGCCAGTGCCCGGGTCAGGCCCGACAGGCCGGCCTTGGCCGCCACGTACGGCGACACGCTGCGGGCGGGGCGGACCGCCGCGCTGCTGCCGATGTTGACGATCACGCCGCCGGCGGGCTGGGCCTGCATGATGGCGTTGGCCTGCTGGGCCACATAGAAGGGCGCGAGGAGGTTGAGGGCGACCACCCGCTCGAACAGGCGGGGGCTCATCTCGCCGGCCGCCGCGTAGGGAGTGCCTCCGGCGTTGTTGACCACGACGTCCAACCGGCCCATGCGGTCGTGGACCGCCGCCACCATGGTCTCGACCTGGGCCGCGTCGCGCACGTCGCAGGGGAAGAACTCCGCCCCGAGCGGCGCCGACGGCTCGTTCCGTCCGCAGGCCGCGACCCGGTACCCGGCCCGGGCGAAGGCGTCGACCAGCTCCCGGCCGAGGCCCCGGGCGCCGCCCGTGACCAGCGCCACGGAGTCCGGCGCGGTCACGACAACCACCTCGAAAGCGATCTGACCACGCAGGCCGCCTCGTCCGCACCGTCCACCTCGACGCTGATCTCGACGACCGTCTGGATCCCACCCGGCACCGCGCCGGCCGACACCAGCCGGGCCGAGGCACGGACCCTGTCCCCGGCCTGCAAGGGCGCTCCGAAGCGGGCCGACTCGGCCCCGTAGTTGACACCACTGGCGGCCGCCGGTACCTGGAGCAGCTCCGGGAGGAACCGGTTGGTCAACGAGAGGGCGAGGTACGGGGAAGGGCCGGTGCCGACCGCCCGCCCGAACGCGTCGATGTCGGCCTCGGAGACGGTGGCCCACGCGGACGCGCCGAGCTCCATGGGCGGCGCCCCGAGAAGCGCGGGCAGCGAGTCGAAGACGGCCGCGCTCACGGGTGCTGGTTGCTCACGCTCACGACTTCGCCGGTCAGGTACGAGCTGTACCCGCTGGCGAGGAACACGATGACGTTGGCGACCTCCCACGGCTCGGCCGCCCGCCCGAAGGCCTCACGGCTGGTGAGGTCGTCGAGCAGGTCCTCGGTCGTCACCTTGGCGAGGAAGGGGTGCATGGCCAGGCTGGGCGCCACTGCGTTGACCCGCACGCCGTAAGCGGCCGCCTCCACCGCCGCACAGCGGGTGAGGGCCATGACACCCGCTTTGGCCGCGGCGTAGTGGCTCTGGCCCGCCTGGGCCCGCCAGCCGAGCACCGAGGCGTTGTTGACGATGATGCCGCCGCCCTGCTGGCGCATCAGCTGCAGGGCGGCCCGGGTGCACCGGAACGTCCCGTTGAGCGTGACGTCCAGGACCCGGGTCCACTGCTCGTCTGTCATGTCGACCAGGTCGGCCGTACCGCCCAGGCCGGCGTTGTTGACGAGCACGTCGATGCGCCCGTGGGCGGCGACCGCCTCGTCGAACAGGCGCCGGACGTCGGACTCGACGGTGACGTCGCACACGACGGCGAGGGGCGGACCCGTCATCCCGGCGATGTCGGCCAGGCGGGCCGCGGCCTCCCCGAGGCGGCGCTCGTGGACGTCGCTGACGACGACCGCCGCCCCTTCCTCGAGGGCCCGCTGGGCGGTGGCGAAGCCGATGCCGGTCCCGGCGGCCGCGGTGACGACCACGACCCGCCCGTCGAGCAGCGCATGACCCGGGACGTAGGCCGCCGGGGCGGAGAGGTCGCTCACCCGCCCGTCCCGTAGACCGGCGCAGGGGGCGGCGCGGCGGCCAGCAGCTCCCGCACGGCCGGCCCCACGTCGGCCGGATCCCAGCGGGCTCCCTTGTCGACCGTCGGCCCGTGCTGCCAGCCGTCGGCCACGCCGATCTTGCCGCCCTCGACCTCGAACACCCGGCCGGTCACGCCGGCCGAGTCGGCCGAGCCGAGCCATACGACGAGGGGGGCGACGTTGTCGGGTGCCATGGCATCGAAGCCGCCCGCCTCGGGCGCCTTCATGGTGGCGGCGAACACGTCCTCGGTCATGCGGGTCCGGGCCGCCGGGGCGATGGCGTTGGCCGTGACCCCGTAGCGGCCGAGCTCGGCCGCCTGGACCAGGGTGAGGGACAGGATCCCGCCCTTCGCCGCCGAGTAGGCGGCCTGGCCCACGCTGCCGAGGAGCCCCGCTCCCGACGAGGTGTTGATGATCCGGGCATCGTTGGTCTCGCCCACCTTGGCCCGGTCCCGCCAGTACGCCGCAGCCCAGCGGGCCACGCAGAAGTGGCCCTTGAGGTGCACCCGCACCACGGCGTCCCACTCGTCCTCTGCGGCATTGGCGAACATCCGGTCGCGCACGAAGCCGGCGTTGTTGACGACTACGTCGACGCCGCCGAAGCGGTCGATGGCGGTCTGCACGATCTGGCGGGCGCCGTCCCAGTCGGCCACGTCGTGGCCGTCGACGACGACCTCGCCGCCCAGGGCGCGGATCTCGTCGGCCACCTCGTCGGCCGGCCCGGACGACGCGCCCTGCCCGTCCAGGCTGGCGCCCAGGTCGTTGACGACCACCGACGCGCCCTGGCGGGCGAACTCGACGGCGTGAGCCCGCCCGATCCCGCGACCGGCGCCGGTCACCACGACGACCCGTCCTTCACATATCAACTTCCGGTTCCCCTTTCCACGACCTGCTCCCGCAGGAGGTGCTTCATCACCTTGCCGCCGGCGTTGACCGGCAGCGACTCCACGACCGCGACCGAGCGCGGCACCTTGTAGTTGGCCATCCGCTCCCGGGCGAACTCGATCAGGGCGGCGGCCGACACCTCTTCCCCGGGCCGGGGCACGACGAAGGCCATGCCGACCTCCCCGAGCCGCTCGTCCGGCACCCCCACGACTGCGACCTGAGCCACCCCCGGTGCCTCCATGAGGCTGGCCTCTATCTCGGCCGGATAGGCGTTGAAGCCGCCCACGATGAACATGTCCTTGATCCGGTCGGTGATCCGCAGCCCGCCCCGTTCGTCGATGACACCGACGTCGCCGGTGTGCAGCCAGCCTTCCCGGTCGATGGCCTCCGCCGTGGCCTCGGGATCCTCGAAGTAGCCGTCCATCACGGCGTAGCCCCGCACGACGATCTCACCCGGCTCGCCGGCCGGGCACGGGGCGCCGTCCGTTCCGACGGTCCGCACCTCCATCCCGGGTATGGCGCGGCCGGAGGTGGTGGACACCACTTCGGGCGGGTCGCCGACCCGGCACATGGTCACCAGGCCGATGGTCTCCGTCAACCCGTACGCGGTGAGGACCACGTCGAAGCCGAGGTCGTCGGACATCCGGCGCAGGAGCTCGACCGGCACCGCGGCGGCCCCGGTGACGGCCAGGCGCAGCGACTTGAGCGAGTCCCGAACGTCGGCCGGCAATTGCAGGAGCGAGTGGTAGATGGTGGGCGGCCCGGGGAAGACCGTGATCTGCTCGGCCGCGATGACCTCGGCCGCCGCCGCCGGGTCGTACACGGCCACCGGGTACACCGTCGCCGCCGCGGTCAGGGCGGCGACCACGCCGGCCTTGGAACCGAACGTGTGGAACAGGGGGTTGACCAACAGGTAGCGGTCGCCGTGGCCGATGCCCAGGTTGGCCGCGTAGTAACGGAACGACCGGATGGAGTGGCCGTGCCGGGACCGGACCCCTTTCGGGCGTCCGGTGGTGCCCGAGGTGAACATCAGGTCCAGCCAGTCATCGGGCCGCACGGCATCGGCCCGGCCGTCGGCCTCGGCCTCGTCCTGGGCCGTCCCGGTGGCGAGGAACGCCTCGAAGGACTCCATCTCGACCACCTGGCGCAACGCCGGCAGCTCGCCACGGCGCACCTGCGATGCGTACGCCCGGCCGAGGAACTCCCGGACGGTCAGGAGCAGCCCGGCCCGGCTGCGCTGCAGGACGTACTCGGCTTCGGGACCCTGGAAGCGGGTGTTGAGCGGGACCAGCACGGCGCCGATGTGGGCGATGGCCAACTGGCTGATGATCCACTCCGCCGAGTTGGGCGCCCAGACGGCCACCGCGTCGCCGGGCTGGACGCCCGAGGCCACCAGCGCGCCGGCGGCCCGGCGGACTTCGGACAAAAGGTCGGCATAGGTGAACCGGCGCGTCCCGTCCACCACCGCCTCCGTGGTGGGATGGGCCCCGGCCACCGCGCGCAGCAACCCGGGAATCGTGCTGGGCTCGAGGTCGCTCACGTCTCGGGTTCTTCTCCTAAGGCCTGCTGCAGACGTTGGACCGCATCCGGTCGCCGCGGCAAGAATGCGCTTCTAGCGGGGACGAACACTACCCGACCGACACCCACAGGGAGCCCTGGATGACCGACGCCATACCGACCAGCGGGATGTACCGCCCCGCCTACGGCGGCGACTTGCTCGCCCGCGGCCTGGCCCGCAACGCCGACCGCCCGGCGGTGTACCTCGGCGACAAGGTGATCACCGGCGGCCAGATGGCGGACGAGATCAGCAGGTACGTGCAGGCCTACGAGTCATGGGGCCTGAGCGAGGGCAGCCCGGTCGCCACCCTGACCGCCAACCGCCCCGAGGTCCTGTTCAACCTCGGGGCCGGCATGGTCGCCGGGACGCGGGGCACCGCCCTGCACCCGATGGGCTCCCTCGACGACCACATCTACATCCTCGAGGATGCCGGGATCGAAACCCTGTTCTACGACCCGAGCGCCTACGAGGAGCGGGCCATGGCCCTCAAGGAGAAGGTCCCCGGCCTCGAGCGGGTCATCGCCCTGGCCCCGACGGACAACGCCCCCGACCTACCGACGCAGGCGGCCCGGTTCGGCTCCCGCAAGCTCCGGCCCGTCGCCCCGCTCGATCCGGAGACGCCGTACTCGATCGCCTACACCGGCGGCACCACCGGCCAGCCCAAGGGCGTGGTCGGCACCTGCCGGAGCATGTCGACGATGACCACCATCCAGATGGCCGAGTGGCAGTGGCCCAACGAGCTGCGCTTCCTCTGCTGTACGCCGCTGAGCCACGCCGGCGCCGCCTTCTTCGTGCCCACCCTGCTACGCGGCGGCTCGCTCTACGTGCTGCCCTACTTCGACCCGGAGCGGGTGATCGACACCATCGTGGAGCACCGGATCACGGCCACGATGCTGGTGCCGACCATGATCTACGTCCTCCTCGACCATCCGAGGTTCGAGGCTGCCGACCTGTCCAGCCTGGAGACCCTCTACTACGGGGCGGCGGCCATGAGCCCGTCCCGGCTGGCCGAGGGCATCGAGAAGCTCGGTTCCATCTTCTTCCAGTTCTACGGCCAGGCCGAGTGCCCCATGACCATCACGGTGCTGCGCCGAGAGGAGCACCTCGCCGACCGGCCGGACCGGCTGGCGACCTGCGGCCGCCCGGTGCCGTGGCTCGACGTCGCCCTGCTCGACGACGACGGCCAGCCCGTGGCGGACGGCGATCCGGGCGAGATCTGCGTACGCGGCCCGCTGGTCATGAAGGAGTACCTCAACAAGCCGGAGCAGACCGCGGACGCCTTCAAGTACGGCTGGCTGCACACCGGGGACGTGGCCCGGGCCGACGACGAGGGGTTCCTCACCATCGTCGACCGCAAGAAGGACATGATCGTCACCGGCGGCTTCAATGTGTTCCCGCGGGAGATCGAGGACGTCCTCTCCTCCCATCCCGCCGTGTCGGCCGCCGCCGTGATCGGCGTCCCCGACGACAAGTGGGGCGAAGCGGTCAAGGCCGTGGTGGTCCGCCGGCCGGGCGCCGAGGTGGCCGAAGCCGAGCTGGTCGCGCTGGTCAAGGACCACAAGGGTTCGGTGTCGGCCCCGAAGTCCGTCGACTTCGTCGACGCCATCCCGCTGTCGCCGCTCGGCAAGCCGGACAAGAAGGCGCTGCGCGCCGAGTACTGGACGGGCTCCTCGCGCCTCGTCAACTGACGGGGCGGCCGGCGCGGGCCGACGCCTAGGCCGGCGCCGGCGCCTTGGCCAGCTCGGCCGCGATCTGGATGATCTGGTCCTCCTGGCCCCCGACCAGGCGCTGGCGCCCGCATTCGAGGAGGATCTCGGCGCCCGACACGCCGTAGCGCTCGGCCGCCCGGTAGGCGTGCTTGAGGAAACTCGAGTACACGCCGGCGTAGCCCATGATGAGCGCCAACCGGTCGAGAACGCACTCCTCGTCCATGACCGGGCGGACCACGTCCTCGGCCGCGTCGATGATCTTGAGCACGTCGATGCCGGTGCGGATTCCGAGCCGCTCCAGCACCGCGGCCAGGGCCTCGACGCTCGTGTTGCCGGCACCGGCGCCGAAGCGGCGGGTCGAGCCGTCGACCTGCACCGCACCGGCCCGGATGGCCAGGACGGTGTTGGCGACCGACAGGGAGAGGTTCTCGTGGCCGTGGAAGCCGACCTGGGCGTCGGTGCCGAGCTCGGTCACCACGGCGGCGACCCGGTCGGACGCGTCCTCCAGCACCATGGCCCCGGCCGAGTCGACCACGTAGACGCACTGGCAGCCGGCGTCGGCCATGATGCGGGCCTGCCCGGCCAGCACCTCGGGCGAGGCGCTGTGCGCCATCATGAGGAAGCCCACCGTCTCCAGGCCGATGTCCCGGGCCAGCCGGAAGTGCTGCTCGGACACGTCGGCCTCGGTGCAGTGGGTGGCGATGCGGATGACCTCGACGCCCAGCTCGGCCACCGCCGTGATGTCGTCCTTGGTGCCCACGCCCGGGAGCATCAGGGCGGCGATCCGGGCCTGGCGGGCCGTCTCCACGGCCGCCTTCATCAGGGTGCGCTCGGGCGTCTTCGAGAACCCGTAGTTGAAGGAGCTGCCACCGAGGCCGTCGCCGTGCGCCACCTCGATCAGCGGGACGCCGGAGTCGTCCAGCGCGGCCACGATGGCCCGCACGTCTCCTTCGGTGAACTGGTGGCGCTTGGCGTGCGACCCGTCCCGCAGCGACGTGTCGGTGACGCGGACGTCGAGGGTGTCCGAATACGGCATGGGCTCAGTCTCCTGAAACGAGATGGCGGGCGACCTCGTCGCCCACCTTGGCGGCCGCCGCGGTCATGATGTCGAGGTTCCCGGCGTAGGGCGGCAGGAAGTCCCCCGCCCCCTCCACCTCCACGAATACGGCCACCCGGCCCACGGTCCCGCCCGTGCCGTCCGCCACCTCGTCGAACTGCGGTTCGGTCCGCAGCCGGTACCCGGGCACGTACCCCTGGACCGATTCGACCATCTGGCGGATGGAGCCGTCGATCTTGTCCCGGTCGGCGTCGGGCGGCAGCGAGCAGAAGATGGTGTCCCGCATGATGATCGGCGGGTCGGCCGGGTTGAGGACGATGATGGCCTTGCCCCGCTTGGCCCCGCCGATGACCTCCACCCCCCGGGAAGTGGTCCGGGTGAACTCGTCGATGTTCTGCCGGGTCCCCGGCCCGGCCGAGACCGACGAGACGGTGGCCACGATCTCGGCGTAGTCGACGTCGACCACCCGTGACACGGCGTGCACCATCGGGATGGTGGCCTGGCCGCCGCAGGTGACCATGTTGATGTTGGGCTCGCTCAGGTGCTCGACCAGGTTGACCGGGGGGATGACGAAGGGCCCGATGGCGGCCGGCGTCAGGTCGACGGCCCGGATTCCGGCGTCGTGGTAGCGGGGATAGTGCTCCCGGTGGATGTAGGCCGACGTGGCCTCGAAGACGATCCCGGGCAGCTCGGCCCGGGACATCAGCCAGTCCACCCCTTCGTGGGACGCCTCGACGCCGGCCTCCCGGGCCAGAGCCAGGCCCTTGGAGTCCGGGTCGACCCCGATCATGTAGCGCGGCTCGACCCAGTCGGAGCGGAGGAGCTTGTACAGCAGGTCCGTGCCGATGTTGCCCGAGCCGACGATGGCGGCTGTCACCTTGCTCATACGGCTATCCAGGATGGCGGGCCGGCGGGCGTTCCACAATGTCCTGTTCCGGCCAGCGAGACCGCCCGTTCCGGCCAGCGAAACGGCTTCCCTCCCCGGCTCGAACGCTCAGTGCGTAGTGTCGCAGCCGTGCAATTCTCGACGATGTACTCGATGATCGACCCGTCCTTCTACGGCCCCTTGGCCCAGGCCGCGGAGGAGTCGGGTTTCGCCAGCATCGGGCTGGCCGACAGCATCTGCTACCCGCGGGAGTCCACCTCCACCTATCCCTACAACTTCGACGGCACGCGGGAGTTCCTCGAGAACAAGCCCTTCATCGAGCCGCTGATCCTCACCGCTTCGATGGCGGCGGTGACCAAGAAGCTCCGCTTCCACACCGCCGTGCTCAAGCTGCCCATCCGCAACCCGGTCATCTTCGCCAAGGAGGCCACGTCGGTGGCCGCCATCACGGGCGGCCGGTTCGACCTCGGCGTGGGGATCAGCCCTTGGGAGGACGACTACGAGGTGACCCAGGTGCCCTGGGGCGGTCGGGGCCGGCGGTTCGAGGAGTGCATCGAGGTCATCAACAAGCTGGCGACCGGCGACTACGTCGAGCATCACGGCGAGTTCTACGAGTTCCGTTCCATCAAGCTCAATCCCGGCGCCCGCATCCCGATCCTCATCGGCGGGCACAACGACAAGAGCCTGGAGCGGGCCGCCCGCCTCGGTGACGGCTGGCTGCCGGCCGGGATGTCCCGGGAGCACCTGGCCGCATCGATCAGGACCATCTCCGAGCTGCGCAAGCGCTACGGGCGCGACCATCTGCCGTTCGCCATCCACGCCATCGGCGTCGATGCCTTCAGCGTCGAGGGGGTGCGCCACCTGGCCGAGCTCGGGGTGACCCACGCCGTCGGCGGCTTCAGCTCCTTCAACCCGTACGGGGTCGAGCCCGACGCGGAGCCGCTGCAAGCGAAGATCGACGCCCTGCACCGCTACGCCGAGGAGGTCATCGCCCCCACCGCCGACCTGGAGCCGGCGCCCATCTGACCCCGGGTCCGTCCCACCCAGCGGTACACTGGGCTTTGTGGCTGTTGAAGTAGGGGGGCCGGGCCCGGCCAGCTCCGAGGAGAGCGAGCGGGAGGGCGAGCACCGCGAGTCCGTCGCCGGGCGCATATCCATGATCATCGGGGCGTTCGACGCGGGCTCCCCCACGCTCAGCCTGAGCCAGCTCACCGAGCGCACCGGCCTGCCCAAGTCGACCGTGCACCGCATGGCCGACCAGCTGGTCGAGTTCAAGTGGCTGGAGCGGACGGCCACCGGCTACCGGCTGGGCATCCGCTTCTTCGAGGTCGGCGGCCTGGTCTCCACCCGGACCCACCTCCGGGAGCGGTCGCTGCCCTTCCTGCAGGATCTGCAGGCGGCCACCCGCCATTCGGTGCACCTCGGCATCCTGGAGGGCCGGGACGTGGTGATCCTGGAGAAGCTCTGGGGTCACGACTCGGTGTCGCTTCCCACCCGGGTGGGCGGCCGCATGCCGGCCCACTGCACCGCCGCCGGCAAGGCGCTCCTGGCCTTCGCCCCGGAGAAGGTCGTCGAGGACCTGATCGCGGCCGGCCTCGAGCGGCGCACCGGGCGCACCATCGTGGTCCCGGAGCTGTTCCGACAGGAGCTGGCCACGGTGCGCACCGCCCACTGGTCGCTGGAGACGGAGGAGAACGTCGGGGGCCTGCGCTGCGTGGCCGCTCCGATCCGCGGTTCGGGCCGGGCCATCGCCGCGGTGTCGGTGAGCGGGCCCGTGCACAAGGTCGACGTGAGCCGCGTCGTCCCGCTGGTCCGCCGCTGCGCCACCGAGATCTGGAGCCAGCTGTTCGGTCGCCGGCCCCCCACCGAGCCGGGCCGCACCGCCCCCGACCCCCGCCAGCCGTGGGATGTGGAGCAGTGGTGGGAGTGGCTCGAGCAGACTTCGGGTGAGTGGATGTAATTCCGGCCACTGGGATGGCCGGCCGCCCGCCGGATGCCCCGCGTCCTTATGATCGGCGGGATGGAAGGGCATTGGGATCACTCGTTCGACGTGGTGGTGGTCGGCAGCGGAGCGGGCGGCATGACCGCGGCCCTGACCGCCCAAGCGGCCGGCGCCCAAGTCGTGCTGGTGGAGAAGTCGGCCAAATACGGGGGCAGCACCGCCCTGTCCGGTGGGGGCATCTGGGCGCCCAACAACCCGACCCTGCTCCGTGCCGGCCTGGGCGACGACCCCGCGGACGTCCGCCGGTACCTGCACGCCGTCGTCGGCGACCGCGTCCCGGCCACCCGGCTGGACATGTACGCGGCGGCCGCCCCCCTCGCCCTGGAGTTCCTGGAGAGGCAGAGCGCCCACCTCCGTTTCTTCTGGTGCCGCGGCTACAGCGACTACCACCCCGAATACCCCGGTGGCCGCCCGAACGGCCGGTCCATCGAGGCTCGGCCCTTTGACAAACGCCAGCTCGGGGCCATGGAGCAGGACCTTCTGGAGACCGGGATCCGCGGCCCGGGAGGCCTCTGGATCACCGCCACCGATTTTCACGATCTCAACCAGGTCACCCGCACCTGGCTGGGCAAGAAGGCATTCCTCCGCGCCGCCGGGCGGGTGGCGACGAACATCGTCCGCCGTCGCCGCATGGCCACCACGGGCAGCGCGCTGGTGGGACGCCTGCGCCTGGCGCTGGCCGAGGCCGGCGTGGAGGTGTGGCTTTCCACCCCGGTCACCGGCCTGATCGACGACGACGGCCGCGTCACCGGCGTGGCCGTCGAGCGCGACGGCCGCCCCCTCCGGCTGGAGGCCCGCTCGGGTGTCATCCTGGCGACCGGCGGCTTCGATCACAACCCGGAGCTGCGCTCCAAGTACCTCGCCCCGGTCGATCACGACTGGAGCATGGGAGCTCCGACCAACACGGGCGACGGCATCCGGCTGGGCGAGGACCTCGGCGCCGCCGTGGACCTGATGGACGACGCCTGGTGGATGCCGGCCGTCGAGATGCCCAAGGGCCGGCTGTTCCCGCTCGTCTCGGAACGTTCGATGCCCGGCTCGCTGATCGTCAACCAGGCCGGGCGCCGCTTCACCAACGAGTCCGCTCCCTACGTCAACTTCACCCACGACCAGCTGCGCCTCGAGCGGGAGCAGGGCGGTCACATCCCGGCCTGGTTCGTCATGGACCAGCGGGCCCGCCAGCGCTACACCTTTGCCGCCGTCGCCCCCTACCAGCCCCTGCCCAAGTCGTGGTTCGGGATCGGCACCATGCACTCGGCGTCGACCATCGAAGGCCTGGCCGGCAAGATCGGCGTGCCGGCCGACGTGCTCGCCGGCACCGTCGAGCGGTTCAACGCCGCCGCCCGGGCCGGGCGCGACGAGGACTTCAACCGGGGTGACAGCGCCTACGACCGTTACTACGGTGACCCCACGCTGCCCAACCCCTGCCTCAACGAGTTGGTCAAGGCGCCGTTCTACGCGGCCCGGCTCGTGCCCGGCGACCTGGGGACCAAGGGTGGTCTGCTCACCGACGAGCAGGCTCGCGTGCTCAAGGAGGACGGGACGGTCATCGCCGGGCTCTACGCCGTGGGCAACACGTCGGCGTCGGTGATGGGCAACGAGTACGCCGGGCCGGGTGCCACTATCGGCCCCAGCCTCACCTTCGGGTGGGTGGCGGCCCGGCACGCCACGGGCCAGCCCTTCGATGCCGCCGGGGCGCCGCTCCCGGTCGTCTGAACCCCGTCAGCCGCGGGTCAGGAAGTCGATCACCAGCCGCTCGAAGTCGGCCTTGCGCTCGACCTGGGCCCAGTGGCCGCACTTGGAGAAGATGTGCAGCTCGGCGTTGGGCATCTGGCGGAATCCGAACAGGGCGCCCTCCACCGGCAGCATGCGGTCGTCGCGACCCCAGGTGATGAGGGTCGGTGCCTTGATGCCCTTGACCCGGGCGTACAGCGGTACCGGCTCGGGGTGCTGGCCCAGCGAGGAGAATATGGCGATGGCCGAGTCGAGCGCCCCGGGGGCCAGCGCGTTGGCCAGCCGCTCCTCGATCAGGTCGTCGTCCACGACGGCCTTGTTGGCCACCATCGTGTCCACCCACGCCTCCATGGTCGCCTTCGAGGGCGCCATCATGAAGTCGCCCAGGCGGCGGGCCCCCTCGCTCTGCTCGGGGCCGAGGATGTTGGCCGCCAGGCCGCCCGGTCCCATGCCCACCAGCCGGTCGAGCCGGTCGGGGTGGGCCAGGGCGAACTCGAAGGCGACGTAGCCGCCCATCGAGTTGCCGAGCAGGTGGGCCTTCTCGATCCCGAGGCCGTCGAGGAGCCGCAGCACGTGGTCGGCGGCGACGCGCGGGTAGGCCCGGTCCAGCGGCGGGCGGTCGCTCTTGCCGAAGCCCGGCATGTCCATGACGACGGTGCGGAACTGCCCGGCGAACACGGGAAAGTTGCCGCGGAAGTTGGACCAGCCGCTGACACCGGGTCCCGAGCCGTGCAGCAGCACCAGCGCGGGACCCTCGCCGGCCTCGTGGTAGTGCAGCCGGTGCTCGCCGTCCAGGTACCTGCTCGTCGCCTCGAAGTCCAGGGTCGCGGTGCTCACGGGCCGATCCTAAGGGACCGCCCCGGGGGGCGGCCCGGCCATGTCCCGGCTGTCGGCATGCGGTCGTGGCGGCGGATCGGCCCCGGGCGGCAGTATTCTCCCCGCCTGCCCGCATGGCGGCCGGGCCCCCATCGCCTCACAGGAGCTAGTCGAATGAGCGAAACCGCCGTCCTCGACCGGGTACGGGAACTCGCCCCGCTGATCCGGGAACGGGCCGCCACGGCCGAGAAGGACCGCCGCCTGCCTGACCAGTCGGTCAAGGAGCTCAAGGAGTCCGGCCTCATGCGGCTGCTCCAGCCGAAGCGCTACGGCGGGTTCGAGTCCGACCCCCGGCTGTTCTACGAGGCCCTGCTGACCGTGGCCGCGGCGTGCGGCTCCACCGGGTGGGTCACCGGCGTGGTGGGCGTGCACCCGTGGCAGATCGCCCTGTTCCCCGACCAGGTGCAGCGGGAGGTCTGGGGTGAGGACCCCGACACCTGGGTCAGCTCGTCGTACATGCCGGGCGGCCGGATGACGCCCACCGAGGGGGGCTACACCCTCAACGGGCGCTGGAGCTTCTCGTCGGGATGCGACCACTGCCAGTGGGTGATCCTGGGGGTCATCCTGGACCGGGGCGACGGCGCGCCGCCGGCCATGTGGAACGTCCTCATCCCCCGGACCGACTACCGGATCGAGGACGTCTGGCAGGTGATGGGCCTGTCGGGCACCGGCAGCAACGACGTCATCGTCGAGGACCTGTTCGTGCCCGAGCACCGCGCCATCGACCTGGTCAAGATGTTCGCCTGGGAGAGCCCCGGCCTGGCCGTCAACACGTCGCCTCTGTACCGGCTCCCCTTCGCCACGATGTTCTCGAACGCCATCACCGGGGCGATCATCGGCATGGCCGAGGGCATCCTGGCCGAGAACCTCGAGTACACCAAGGCCCGCGTCTCCAAGAGCTGGGGCAAGGCCACCGAGGACCCCTACACCGTCAGCGCCCTCGGGGCGGCCGCCTCGGAGGTCGACGCCTGCCGCACCCATCTGATGCGCAACATCGGCGAGATGTACGAGACCGCCCTGGCCGGCGGCGAGATCACCCTCGACGTGCGCAGCCGGGCCCGGCGCGACCAGGTGCAGGGCACGGCCCGGGCCATCGCCGCCATCGACGACATATTCGACCGGAGCGGGGCCGGCACCATCATGCTGTCCAACCCGATCCAGCGGCTCTGGCGCGACGCCCACGCCGGTCGCCATCACACGGTCAACTCCATCGACCGTTCCCTGCACAGCTACGGCATGACGGTCATGGGCTTCAACCCGACCGACGTGATGATCTGAGAGGCGCCGCCATGACCCCCGACGACCTGATCGAGATCGAAGCCATCAAGCAGGTCAAGTACCGGTACCTCCGCGCCGTCGACACACGGGACTGGGATCTGCTCACCACCACTCTGGCTGAGGACGCCACCTCCGCCTACAGTTCGGGCAAGCTCAGCTTCCAGGGCCGCGATGCGATCCTGGCCTTCCTGCAGGAGTCGATGCCGGAGAAGGACATGATCACGTCGCACAAGGTCCACCAGCCGGAGATAACGATCACCAGCCCCACCACGGCAGACGCCCGTTGGGGTCTCGAGGACGTCGTCATCATCGTGCCCGCCAACCTCACCCTCCGGGGCGCGGCCATATACGAGGACAAGATGGTCAAGACCGACGGCGAATGGCGGATCGCCCACACCGGCTACCGCCGGCTGTACGAGGAGACCTCCAGCCGGGACGGGGTGACGCTGACCGACCACTGGTGGAAGGACTAGGGGGCGAAGCCCCCGAAGCCACCCCGGTAGAAGACCAGTGGCGTACCGGCACCGCTCTCCACCTCCATGACCCGGGCGGTGACGAGGAAGTGGTCGCCCGCCTCGTGCACGTCCTCGATGGTGGCGTCGATCCACGCCAGCGCCCCGTGCAGCCGGGGCGCCCCGGTGGCGCCCGGCGACCAGCCCACACCGGCGAACTTGTCCGCCCCGCGGCGGGCGAAGGTGAGTGCCAGGGCCTCCTGGTCGGCGGCCAGGATGTTGATGCAAACCGACCCGCTCCCGGAGACGCGGGGCCAGCTGGTCGACGTCCGGCCCGGGGCGAAGGCGACGAGCGGCGGTTCGAGGGACAGGCTGAAGAAGGACTGGCACGTGAAGCCGGCCGGGCCGCCGTCGGACAGGCCGGTGATGAGGGCCACTCCGGAGGCGAA
>DATGAX010000415.1:0-3567 GCA_035312965.1 Acidimicrobiales bacterium | reverse complement strand
CCCGGGTCCACGCCCAGGCGATCGGAGGTGGCCCGGGCCGAGGCCCGCACCGCGTCGTGGGTCAGCACCACGCCCTTGACCGCGCCGGTGGTGCCGCTGGTGGCCACGACCAGGGCGTCGCCCTCGTCCACCGGCCTCCCGCCCCGTCGGGGCCGGCGGCCGTCCGGGCCGGCCACCTCGGTCGGCGCCAGGGCGGCGTAGAGCTCCTCCTTGGCCGCCGCCGGCAGCCTCTGGTCGACCGGCAGGACGGCCGCGCCGGTGTCCCACGCCCTCTGCAGGTCGGCGACGAACTCCGGACCTCCCGGCCGGTCGATTGCCACCAGTCCGGGCATCACAGGTAGTTTGCCAACCGGTGACTCCGCCCCGACATCCGTGGCTGGCCGGAGCCCGGCCCCGGACCCTCCCGGCATCGGCGGTACCGGTCGTGGTGGGCACCGCGGTCGCCCACGCCGGCGGCCAGATGATCTGGTGGCGGGCGGCGGCCGCGCTGGTCGTCTCGGTCGCCCTCCAGGTCGGCACCAACTACGCCAACGACTACAGCGACGGGGTGCGGGGCACCGACGACGTCCGGGTCGGACCCGTCCGCCTGGTGGCTTCCGGCGTGCGACGCCCCGAAGCGGTCAAGAGGGCGGCCTTCGCCGCCTTCGCGGTCGCCGCCGCCTGCGGTCTGGCTCTGGCCGCGGCGGCCGGCTGGTGGCTGCTCCTCGTCGGCGCGGCATCGGTGGCGGCCGGCTGGTTCTACACCGGGGGACCCCGGCCGTACGGCTACGCCGGGTTCGGGGAGCTGTTCGTCTTCGTGTTCTTCGGGCTGGTCGCCACCGTCGGCACCGCCTACGTCCAGCTCGGGCACTGCACCGCTCTGGCCGGGCTGACCGCCGTGCCCCTGGGCCTGTTGGCGGTGGCGCTCCTGCTGGTCAACAACCTCCGCGACATCCCGACCGACGCCGTCGCCGGCAAGCGGACGTTGGCCGTCCGGGTGGGCGCCCCCACCACCCGCCGGCTGTACACCGCCTGCCTGGTCCTGCCCTTCGCCTTCGCCGCCGGCGCCTCCGCCATCCGGTTGGGCTGCCTCCTGGCGCTCGCCGCCGTCCCGATCGGGCTGGCCCCGGTGCGCCGGGTCCGGGCCGGGGCGGTGGGCCGCGATCTGATCCCCGTGCTGGGCGAGACGGGCCGCACGCAGCTGGCGTTCGGTCTGATGCTGGCGGTGGGGATCTGGATTTGAGGCGGCCCGATCAGGGACGGAGCCAGGTGCCGACCACGTCGGCGAACTCGTCCGGCCGCTCCAGGTGACAGGCGTGGCCGGCCCCTTCCAGGATGACCACCGTGGCGTTCGGGCCGGTCTCCCGGCCGATGCGGCGGGCCAGGTCGCGGTACTTGTGGTCCAGCCCGCCCGCGATCACCAGCACCGGCATGGCCAGCTCGCGCAGGCGTCCCCACAACGGCTCCTGGGTGCCGGTGCCGGCCCGGCGCAGGCTGGAGGCCCAGCCGCTGGCCGGGCCCTCCAGCCGCTCGTGGACGCCGGCTGCGCCGGTCGGCAATGTGGCGAAGAGCGGTTGGGCCAACCACCACTCCAGGAACTGCTCCTTGCCCTCCTGCTCGATGCGGCGGGCGAGGAGGTCGTCGCTGTCCCGGCGCCGGGCCCGCTCGGCCGGGTCGTCGATGCCGGCGCTGGCGCTGACCAGCACGAGCCGCTCGACCAGGTCGGGGTGGCGCCAGGCCACGTGGAGGGCGAAGCGGCCGCCCATCGAATAGCCCAGCCAGGTCGCCGGCCCGCCCGTGGTACGGACGGCGGCGGCCATCAGATCGGCCCCGTCCGCCAGACCGGCCTCGATGGCGGCGGAGCGGCCGTGCCCCGGCGCATCCAGCGTCACCAGCTCGTGTCGGGCCGCCAGGAGGTCCCCGGCCCGCCCCCAGCTGCGGCCGGTCTGGGTGAAGCCGTGGACGAGCACGAGCCGCGGCCCGCGGCCCCGGGTCTCCAGGTAAAGCACGCTGTGATGGTGCCATGAGCGCCGCCCTTCCCGAGGACGTGCAGGCCGCGTTCTGCGCCGTGCTCTGCGACGAGTGGGCCCGGGCCGGCGTGACCCACGCCGTCGTGTCGCCCGGGTCGCGGTCCACCCCGCTGGTCGCGGCGCTCGACGCCGAAGCGCGCATCCGGGTCGCGGTCGTGCTCGACGAGCGGTCGGCCGGGTTCACCGCGGTCGGGCTGGGCCGCGCCACCGGGCGCCCGGCGGTGGTCGTCACGACCAGCGGGACGGCCGCGGTCGAGCTGCACCCGGCGGTGGTGGAGGCCGGTCAGGACTGGGTGCCGCTCATCGCCGTCACCGCCGACCGACCGCCGGAGCTCCATCACGTGGGAGCCCCCCAGACCGTCGAGCAGCCCGGCCTGTTCGGCCCGGTGGTGAGATGGGCCGCCGATCCGGGCGTCCCCGACGCGGCCGGAGCGGCGGCGTGGCGCTCCCTGGCCGCCCGGTCGGTGGCCGAGGCGGTCGCCGGCCCGGAGGGGCCGGGGCCGGTGCACCTCAACCTTCCGTTCCGGGAGCCGCTCCTAGGTGACGCCGGGGCGATCGAGTGGCCGCCCGGGCGTCCCGGCGCCGCTCCCTGGCACTCGGTCGCCGCCCCGGGCCCGGCCCCGGCACCGCCCGAGGTGGTCGACGTGGTGTGCCGTTTCGCCGGCGGTCGCGGCCTGATCGTGGCCGGCGCTGGGAGCGGCTCGCATGGGGGCGTGGCCGCCGTCCTGGCCCTGTCGGAGCATCTGGGCTGGCCCGTCCTGGCCGAGCCCCGGTCGGGCTGCCGGGTGCCGATGCCCGACGTCGTCTCCGCCGCCGACAGCCTGCTCCGTACTCCTTCCTTCCAGGCCTTCCGGCCCGAGGTGGTGCTGCGCCTGGGACCGCCGTGGGCGTCCAAGGTGCTCAACCAGTGGCTGGCCGCGCTGGCGCCCTCGGTACCCCAGATCGTCGTGGACCGGTGGGGGAGGTGGGCCGATCCGGACCGCACGGCCACCCATCTGGCCCGCACCTCCCCGGCCGCCCTCCTGGCCGCGCTGCCCGGCGACGGGCAGGAGCCGGGCCCGGTCACCGAGTGGCTCACCGGCTGGCGCCGGGGGGATCAGGCGGCCCGGACCGTGCTCGACCGGCTCCTCGGGCCGGGCGGTGAGCTGGCCTGCTCCGAGCCGGCCGTCGCCCAGGCGGCCGTGCGGGCGCTGCCTCCTGGCGGCACCCTGGTCGTGTCGTCCTCCATGCCGGTGCGCGACGTGGAGTGGTACGGCCCGCCGGCCGCCGGCGTGCGGGTCGTCGCCAACCGGGGGGCCAACGGCATCGACGGGGTCCTGTCCACTGCTCTGGGTGTGGCCATGGCCGATCCTGAGGCTTCGACCATCGCCCTGCTGGGCGATCTGGCGTTCCTGTACGACGCCGGCGCCTTGCTGTGGGCCGCGTCACGGCCCGCCCGCCTGAAGGTGGTGGTGGTGGACAACCAGGGGGGCGGCATCTTCTCCTTCCTGCCCCAAGCGGCCGGCCCGCCCGAACGGTTCGAGCGGTACTGGGGCACGCCGCACGACGTGGACCTCGT
>DATGAX010000414.1:0-2823 GCA_035312965.1 Acidimicrobiales bacterium | reverse complement strand
GTCGCCGCCTTCGCCCGCTTCACCCTGCAGTTCGTCTATGCCATGAACGCGCAGTTCTCGCGGGTGCGCAGCTTCGTGTTCATCGACGGCATCGACGAGGTGACCCGCTTCTTCGAGGGTGTGGAGGACATCAGCGAGGCCGTGCACCGGGTGAACACAGAAGCCGACGTGGTCTGGGTCGACGGCCACTCCGACTACGGGCACGCCCTCGAGACCTTCTGGGAGCGCTGGGGCCGGGAGATAACGTCAAAGACGAGCGTCATGCTCCTGGGCGATGCCCGCAACAACTACCACGCGGCCCAGGCTTGGATCGTTGGGGAGATACAGAAGCGGGCCCGCCACGTTTACTGGCTCAACCCCGAGCCCCGCTCCTACTGGGACACGGGCGACTCGATCGTTTCCGAGTACGCGGTGCACTGCGACGGCGCCTTCGAGTGCCGCAACCTCAAGCAGCTGGAGCGTTTCGTGGAGACGCTGGCGTGACCGGCGTGACCGTTCCCGCTTCGCCGTGACCCGACTCGTGCTCATCCGGCACGGCGAGGCCCGGTGCAACGTGGAGCGGGTGGTGGGAGGCCCCAAGGGGTGCACCGGCCTGTCCGAGCTGGGCATCCGCCAGGCCGAGGCCCTGCGCGACCGCCTGGCCGCAACCGGGGAACTGGAGGAAGCCACGGCGCTGTACTCGAGCGTCCTCCCCCGGGCCTGCCAGACGGCGGGGATCATCGCTCCCGCCCTCGGCGACCTGGACGTGACTGCGGACTGTGACCTGTGCGAACTCCATCCCGGGGAGTGCGACGGCATGAGCTGGGCCGAGTTCGAGGAGCGCTACGGCGCGCCGGAGGGCGACCCCCACCGCCCGCTGTCGCCCGGGGGCGAGAGCCTGACCGCCTTCATCGAGCGTATCGACAGGGTGCTACGTCGCCTGGTCGCCGAGCACGAGGGGGAGACGGTCGTGGCCGCGTGCCATGGCGGCATCGTGTTCGGGTCGGTCATCCACCTTCTGGATCTGCCCCTGGTCGGCCGGCCCGTCTCGTTCGACCCCACGAACGCGGGTATCACGGAGTGGGTGCGCTTCGAGGACCGGTGGCGTCTGGTGCGCTACAACGACGCCGCCCACCTGGCGGGGATTGCCGCCGGATCGGCCATCGCCTGAGTCCCGGACTCCGCAGGCGCGCTCGGCAAGGGCCAATCCTGGCCTTTTTTCAATGCCTGGATACACTGGCCACCTTGCCCGGCGCGGCGGGCGGGGGGCCTGCACTACGGCCAGGTGAGTGCGAGCGCGGCTGTTGTGCCGCGGGGAGGCCAAAGGGCCATGAGGATGAAGGAAAATGGGCGTCGTCTGGTTAGCGCGGCACTTGCCGCCTTGGTCGCGGGTGGTCTTTTTGCCCTCTTCCCCTCAGGCGTCAACGCTGCGGCTGGTGACATCTCGCTGTTCGCGGGACCGTCCACGCTCACGACCGCGCCCTTCCGGCCCGCCGCTGTCAGCTCCGCCGGCACACGCGTGTACTTCGCTGACACGGCCAACAACCAGGTCGACTTCTTCGACACCAGCGCGCCCGGCACGGTGACGGTGGCCGCCGGCACCGGGAGCCCCGGCGCCGGGGCCGACGGGGTGGCCGGTTCGTCCAGTGCCCTGAACACTCCGACCGCGGTATTCGTCATGGCCACCACGTCGGGCACGACGACGCAGTACACCGTCTGGGTGGCAGACACCTCCAACAACCGCGTCCGTCAGATCGCGCCCGACGGCACCATCACCACGGTGACGGGCGCCGGCCTCAGCGGCCCCCAGGGCGTTGCCTTCGCCCCCGGCGTTGGAACCGGCAGCGGCACTCTCTTCGTCTCCGACACCAACAACAACCGCATCCTGCAGGTCGACTCGACCGGCGCCATGTCGACCTACATCACGGGCCTCACCTCGCCACGCGGGCTCGCCATCGGAGAGTCGAACACCGTGTACACCGTGGACCAGGGGATCCCGGGTGGAAGCGGAGGCTCGCCCGGAGAGGGGTTGAAGTTCAAGTGCACGGTTGGCGGCGCGGCTTGCGCCAGTGGCACCGGCGTCACCACGGTCGTGGCCGGAGGAGGCTTCAACAACAACGACTCGACCCCTGGCGGGCTGTCGGCAGTGGGCCCGAGCGCGTGCCCATCGATCGCCAACGCCCTTCAGCTGCAGAGCCCGCAGGGACTGGCAGTAGACACCAGCGTCACTCCACCGAGTGTCCTCATCGCCGACGCCGGGAACGACGACATCCACAAGGTCACGCAGAACGCGAACACGTCGTGTCTCAACATGAGCACCGATGCCGCCGGCAGCCCGGGCAAACCCGGCTTTAGCGGCGACGGCGGACCTGCTACGCCGAGTTCCAGCGCCACACCGCTGTTGAACTTCCCGGAGGGGGTCGCCCTGACCTCGTCGGGCTTCTACATCGCCGACACCGGCAACGGGCGCATCCGGCAGGTCACCGGTAGCACCCTGTCGACAGTGAGCGTGTCGGGCCAGGGCTTTGTCGGAGACAACGGCCCCGCCACCCAGGCGCAGCTCGACCAGCCCATAGGCGTGGCCGTTGACACCACCTCCGGCTCTTCCGCGGGCGCGGCCTACATCGCCGATTCACTCAACAACCGGGTGAGGAAGGTCAGTGCCGCGGGAACCATCACCACGTTCGCCGGCACAGGCCAGCCTGGCTCCAGCGGCGATCTCGGCCCCGCGGCTTCCGCGCAGCTGAATGATCCCAGTGGGGTCGCCGTCGATCCTTCCGGGAACGTCTTCATCGCCGACACCGGCAGCAACAAGGTACGGGAGGTTCGCGCCAGCGATGGGAC
>DATGAX010000413.1:0-3249 GCA_035312965.1 Acidimicrobiales bacterium | reverse complement strand
GACCCATCTGACCCTCCCTGTGGCACCGGGTGCCGGTGTGGGCGGATCCTCGCCCACTCCGGATGCCGCGGTCAACTCGCAGAACTCCTCGGCCATCTCCGGGCCCTCCTGGAACGGGCCGTCTGCCCGTACGGGCCCCGTGGAGGATCGCGTATGGCGCGGAAGTCCGAATCGGGACCATCCAACCGGCTCCTTTACGGACAAAACATTCAACCCGTCTCTTCCGGCGCCGATCCCAACGGGAAGCAATCCCCCTCGACACTCCTACCGGCGTCCGCGACGTGCTCGGCGCGGAGTCCTCCGAGGGGAGAACCCTGTACCGCCCCAAAGGAACGGCATGAAAGCACTCGTAGTCGACGATTCCCGTTCGATGCGGACCATCGTCTCGAGGATCCTCAATGGTCTCGGAGTGGACGACATCGTGCAGGCCGAGAACGGCCAGGATGCCATCGACGTGCTGCAGACCGAGGGGGCACTGCCCGATATCGCCCTGGTCGACTGGCACATGCCGGTGATGAATGGATACGAGTTCGTCTGCGCCGCCCGCCAACGAGCTGATTGGCGTTGCATGACGATCATGATGGTCACCACTGAGAACGAGCACGGTCAGATCGTCAAGGCGCTGGCCGCCGGGGCGACCGAATACCTCATCAAGCCGTTCACCCCCGACGCATTGGTGGACAAGCTGTCGCTTCTGGGGCTGAACCCGATGCTGGGAGCGGCGTGATCACCCAGCCGATCCAGACCGCCCTTCTCTGCGCCGGCGAGACCACGATCAGCGGGGCACTTAGGGGCAGCACCGCCTGACCTGCTCGGGCGCCCCCCGGCCCGGCGAGCGGCGATGGTGATGCTCGCCACGGCCTGAGTCTCCTCCGGGAAGGCGGTCCTCCCGCGGTGCGGGGTACTTTTTCCGCCCATGGCCACCACCACCACGAGCAGCACGCCGGGCCCGATCAGGCTGGCCGACCACGCCGGTTCGGGCCGCCTGGCCGTCGTCGAGGCGGCCACCGGGCGGGAGCGCACCTTCGACGAGCTCGACCAGCGCTCCGCCCGGCTGGCCGCGCACCTCGAAGCGGCCGGCCTGCAGGAACAGGGCCACCTCGCCGTGCTCCTCCCCAACGTGATCGAGTACTTCGACGCGGCTTGGGCGGCCCAGCGCTCCGGGCTTTGGCTGACCCCGGTCAACTGGCATCTGACGGGCGAGGAAGCCGCGTACATCGTGGGCGATTGCGGGGCCCAGGTCCTCGTGACGACCCCGACCCTGGCCACCACGCTCCCGGCAGGAGACCTCCTGGCCCATCCCGGGCTCGTCCTGATGGCCGGCGACCGGGGCAGCCTGGAACGGGCCATCGACGACGGGCCACCCGCGCTGAGCCGGGCCGAGACCGAAGGCGCGCTGATGTTCTACTCGTCCGGCACGACCGGCCGACCCAAGGGCATCGTCCGGCCTTGGCAGTCGGACCCATACGGGACGGTGCGCCTCATCGAGACCCTCATGGCCGGCGCCTACGCCTTCTCCCCGGAGACCGTGTATCTCTGCCCGGCCCCGCTGTACCACGCCGCCCCCATCGCCTGGTCCCTGGGAGCCCAGCGCCTCGGCGGGACGGTCGTCGTCATGGACCGGTTCGACCCGCTCGAGACGCTCAGGCTGATCGAGGCCTACAGGGTCACCCATGTCCAGATGGTCCCCACCATGTTCGTCCGGTTGCTGAAGCTTCCGGAGGAGGACCGGAACCGCTACGACCTGTCCAGCCTGCGCTACGTCATCCATGCGGCGGCGCCGTGCCCGGTCGAGGTGAAGGCCCAGATGCTCGACTGGTGGGGGCCGGTGATCCATGAGTACTACTCCTCCAGCGAGGGGGCCGGTTTCACGATGATCGGCCCGGAGGACTGGCGGGCCCACCCCGGCTCGGTGGGGCCGGCGATGGGCGGCCAGATCCACATCCTCGACGAGAAGGGAGCGGAGCTGCCCGCAGGCGAGATCGGCACCGTGTGGTTCGAGGGCGCGCCGCGCTTCGAGTACCACAACGACCCGGCCAAGACGGCCGATGCCTTCAACGACCGGGGCTGGAGCTCTCTGGGTGATATGGGCTCACTGGACGAGGAGGGCTACCTCTACCTCTCCGACCGGCGCACCAACCTGATCCTCTCGGGCGGCGTCAACATCTACCCGCAGGAGATCGAGAACGCCCTGACGCTGCACCCGGCCGTCCTGGACGTGGCGGTCATCGGGGTCCCCGACGAGGAGATGGGCCAGCAGGTCAAAGCCGTCGTCCAGCCCGTCGACCCGGCGGCGGCGGGGCCGGAGCTCGAGGCCGAGCTCATCGCGTTCTGCCGGGCCCGCCTGGCCGGGTTCAAGAGCCCCCGCACCGTCGACTTCGTCGACGACCTGCCGCGGCTGCCGAGCGGCAAGCTGGCCAAGCGGTTGCTGATCGACCGGTACCGGTAGGCCGGAGCTTTTTTTTCCGGCCGATCGGTCGGGCCGCTCTGTGAGGGGCCGGCGGTTTACCTACTCTTCTCCGGTGACGATCACGGCGGGACGGCCCCGGTCCGAATCGACGCGCCCTGTCCGGTTGCGCCAGCTACCCGGTCTGGATGGCCTGCGCGCCGTCGCCGTCGTGGCAGTGATCGTCTACCACCTCAACTCGTCCTGGCTCCCCGGCGGCTTCCTCGGGGTGGACGTCTTCTTCGTGATCTCCGGTTACCTCATCACGTCCCTGCTCCTGTCAGAGCACAGCCGCACCGGGAACGTGGTCCTCTTGCGATTCTGGGCCCGCCGGGCCCGCCGGCTCCTCCCTGCCCTGGCCGTCCTTCTGCTCGGGGTAGCCGTCCTCGCCGCCTGCTTCGCCCGGGACGGCCTCGCGGCGATGCGCTGGGACCTGCCGGCGGCGATGGGATACGTCCTCAATTGGCGCCTGCTGCTCGAACACGCCAGCTACATGTCGTCGTTCGGCCGGCCCCCGCTGCTGCAGCACCTCTGGTCGCTCTCGATCGAGGAGCAGTTCTACCTGTTCTGGCCCCCCGCCCTCCTCCTGCTGCGGCGGCACCTGTCGCGGGAGCGCGTGGCCACCGTCGCCCTAGGCGGAGCGGCGGTGTCGGCGGCGCTGATGGCCGCCCTCTACTCCCCCGGCCACCCTTCCGGGGTCTACTTCGCCAGCGAAACGCACGCCCAGGGGCTGCTGATCGGCTGCGCCCTGGCCGCCGCCGTGCCCCCGTGGCGGATGACATCCAGGGTGAGCGACGGCGCCC
>DATGAX010000412.1:0-3188 GCA_035312965.1 Acidimicrobiales bacterium | reverse complement strand
ACTGCCCGCCGGCGTTTCGCTCTGCGGGGCCCCGGCTGGAGCTCATGGACGAGCAGGGAGTCCAGCACACGATCATGCTGCCGACACTTGCCAGCCTGGTCGAAGAGCGTATGCGTGACGACCCGGAACTGTGTGCGTCGGTGATACACGGTCTCAACCGGTGGATGGCCGAGGAGTGGCCCTACGCCTACGAGAACCGGATGTTCTCGACTCCGATCATCACCCCGGGCATCTTGGACAAGGCCATCGAAGAGCTCGAGTGGGTGGTCGACCACGGCGCCCGCATCATCCTCATGCGCCCGGCGCCGGCCTGGGGTTTCCGCGGCCCCCGTTCCTTCGCGCTGCCGGAGTTCGACCCCTACTGGGCCAGAGTCCAAGAATCCGGTGTCCTGGTGGTGATCCACGCCTCCGACACGGGATACGGCCGTTACGCCAACGAGTGGGAAGGGTCTCAGCACGAGACGATGGCGTTCGCCCAACCTCAGCCGTTCAGCCAAGCGCTGCACAACGACTACCGCGACATCCAGGACGCGGTCACATCGATTATCTCCCATGGGCTCCTTAGCCGGTTCCCGGATCTGCGCTTCGCACTCATCGAGAACGGCGCCGGCTGGGTCCCGCACCTGCTCGAGCGGCTCGACCACACCTATGAGCAGATGCCGCAGGCGTTCGCCGAGCGGCCGTCGACCACCTTCAGGCGAAGTATCTGGATGCATCCGTTCCACGAGGAGGATCCGAGGGATCTGGTGAAACTCCTGGGAGCCGACCGCGTCATCTTCGGCTCTGACTTCCCCCACGTCGAAGGCCTGGCCGACCCGGTGTCGTACGTGGATGAGTTGAAGGGTCTGCCGGACGATGACGTCAGGAAGATCATGGGGGGCAACATGATCGACCTGCTCGGTATCGGTGTGACCGTCTGATCGCCCGCCACTCCGAGTGGATCTGGATGTACGGGGCCGCAACTACCTGATAGTCGGTGGCACGGCCGGGATGGGCTGGGCCGCCGCCCAGGTGTTGGCCCGTGACGGTGCTCGACTGGCTCTCGCCGGCCGGGATGCCGGCCGGGCGCGGGCGGCCACCGCCGGGCTCGACGCCGACGTCGCCGTGCCGGTGGTGGGCGACGTGTCCCGACCGGGCGGGGCTGAGGAAGTGGTGGAGGCGGCCGTGGAAGCCCTGGGGTCGCTGGACGGGATCGCCATCACGGTCGGCACCAGCGGTCGGGCGCACACTACTTTGGAGGCGGCTACTGACGATGTCTGGACCGAGTCGTTCGATGATGTGCTCATGGGCACCATACGGACGGTGCGAGCAGCCCTTCCACATCTGATCGTCGCCGGAGGTGGCACGGTGGTGACCACCGCGGCCTACTCGATCCACGCCTACCACCCGGCCCGGCTGCCCTACGTGGTGATGAAGACCGGGGTGGCCGCCTTCACCAAGACGATCGCCAAGGAGTACGGCCGGCGCGGGGTGCGGGCCAACTGCGTGTGCCCAGGAGCGATCGAAACGGGGCCTCTCGTGGCGATCCGCCAGCAGCTGGCCGAAGCCCGGGGCCTGCCGCCGGAAGGGCTCCTCGAAACGGTGATGGTCGAGGAATGGCACATGGACGTGGCCCTCGGACGGCCGGGCCGCCCGGACGAGGCGGGCGACCTGTTCGCCTTCCTCCTCTCGCCCCGGGCCGGTTACCTGACCGGAGCGGTCATCAACATTGACGGCGGCACCGACTTCTGACGCATCGCTGGTTGCGATGCCCGCTTCACCGGGGCTGACCGACCCGGCGGGGTAGTCCCGACAATCTGGATAAATCACCCAGGCTGACCTATCATATGGTCAGGACTACCGGACAGCGTTCGAGAGACTGGGGGAACCACCATCCGAGTACCCGACCGGAACCACCGCCGGGGGTGGCCAGCGCTGTGAAGTCGAGGCGCACGGTCGTCGTCAGCGCCGTCGTAACGGTGTGTTCAGTATTGCTGGTTCCGCGGGCGCTCGGCGCTCCCTCGCCAGTCGAGCCGAACCCGAAAGTGTCGGGTCCGGTCACCGGCGGCATCCACGGGCGTCCCTTCATGAGCCCCATCTTCAACGTGGCCGACTACAGCTACTCGGAGAAGGAGTTCTTCTTCTCAGGGACGGCCAAGGCGTACGGCGCGACCGACTCTCCGGCCGCGTATGAAACCCGGATGGTGGTGTTCGCCCCGACGTCTCCACGCCGGTTCAGCGGTAACGTCGTCGTCGAGTGGGACAACGTGACCGGGCAAGCGGACGGCCCAGCCGACTTCGAGTGGCTGTACCCGCAGGTGTTCGCGAATGGCGACGCCTACGTGGAGATCACGGCCCAGCAGGTTGGGGTGTGCGGAATGGGGCTGACGGGTGCGCCCGTCGCCGGTGAGGCGGCGGCGTGCACCCCTTCGTCGCTCAAGGGCTTCGACCCCGTGCGTTACGCCCCGCTGTCGCACCCCGGTGACGCCTACGCCTACGACATCTTCTCCCAGGCCATGCAGGCCATCCGCCATCCCCAGGGGATCGCCCCCCTTGGGCGTCTCGCCGCCCGGTCGATCCTGGCCATCGGCGAGTCGCAGTCGGCGTTCGAACTGGACAACTACCTGATCGACGGCGCCGACTCGGCGGCCCACTTGGCCAACGGCTTCCTCATCGACTCGGACTTGAGCCACGCCGAGACGACCACGTACCGGGTGCCGACGCTGTTCTTCTGGGGCGAGGACTCGGCCCAGGACGTTCGGGCCACCTCGGGCCGCAACCACGTGGCCTGGTCGGTGTCGGGCGCGGCCCACACGGACTACTGGATGCTCCAGCATCTGGTCGACGACCTGGTAGGAAGCGCGGTCAACAGCCCGCCGGTCACCATGGCCCAGCAGCAGATGCTCGAACAGCAGCAAGGTAACTATGCGCAGGAGGGTCCGAGCGCCTCGGCGACCTGCGCGGGGGGCGAGGAGTTCCCCAAGCGCTATGTGTTCGATGCCGCCCTAGTGGACCTGGAACAGTGGGCGGGCGGGGGCCGGGCAGCCCCCTCTGTCCCGGCCCTCGAGTTCGGCACCGGCGGACTCTCGCCCAGCTCGTCGGGCATGGGGGTCACATTCAAGACCGACCCGGCCGGAAACGCCCTGGGCGGGTTGCGCGAACCGTGGATCACGGTCCCTGTCGCGACCTACGTCGGCAACGCCTGCCCG
>DATGAX010000411.1:0-2367 GCA_035312965.1 Acidimicrobiales bacterium | reverse complement strand
GAGCATGACGCACATGCGGGCCATGGCCTCGGCGTCGAGACCGGGGTCGATGGTGCCTTCGGCCTGGCCGTCCCTGATCAGCCCGATGACCCAGCCCTGGCCGTACGCCAGGTGGCGGCTCGTCACCTCCGCCACCTCCGGGTCGCGCCGGGCCGCGGCCAGCGCCTCGACCATGAGGCCGCCCCGCTCCTGCGGGTGGCGGGGCAGGCCGCGGCCGATGGCGGCCAGGAGCTCGGCGATGGAACGTCCGTCGGCCCCCTGGAAGAGCGCCTCCAGCTCGCGGCCCCCCACGTCGGTCAACGCCGCGGACAGGAGGTCGCTCTTGGACCGGAAGTGGCCGTACAGCGCCCCGTTGCTCAGCGCCGCCCCCGCCGCGATGTCGGCCACCCGCGTCCCTTCGAAGCCCCGCCGGTCGAATTCCGCCGCCGCCGCGTCGAGCAGGCGCCGGCGGGTCTCTTCCGAGGTCACCCCCGCAATCCGTCCCATGCCGCGGTCTTATCAGTTGGCGGGCGGGTAGAGGCGGCAGCGGCCCCTAGGCGGCGGCACCACTGAGCTTGTCGTTGAGGGTGCCCTCCGGTCCGAACAGCCGGTTGCGCCACTCCTCGACCAGCGCGTCGGTGTCGTGGTCGTCGGGATGGAAGTCGGCCCGGTCGTAGTCCTTGAGCCGGTCCCACAGCTCCCGGCGCAGGATGGGCGAGCGCCGCACCCGCCGCCAGCTCTCCCGGACCCGACCGCGGCGGTAGGTGTCCCGGTCGCCCAGCATGGCCAGGCCGATCTGCACGGTGATGCCGACGACGAAGGCGAAACGCAGGATCCGCATGGTGAGCACCCGGGTGCGCTCGCTGCCCCCGACCGTCTTGTACACGTCGAAGGCCACCGCCTTGTGCTCCGATTCCTCCAGCGCGTGCCAGACGAACAGGTCCCGCACCGCCGGGTGGCCGAAGAGGTCGCGCGTCTCCTCGCTCGAGAGCACCAGCTCGGCCAGGGTGGCGGTGAAGTGCTCGAGGGCGGCCGTGGCGGCCAGGTTGGAGTGGGCGGAGAGCACCCGCTCCCGGATGGCCAGGCCCTTCTTGACCACGCGCTCCACCCGCTTGGTGGGGTAGCCGAGCTGGTCCAGCCGGTCGTTGAAGGCCCGGTGCTCGCGCCCGTGCACCGCCTCCTGGCCGATGAAACCGGCCACCTGCCGCTTGAGGGCCGGCTCGTCGACCTGGTCGCGGAAGCGCCGGACGGAGCGCACGAAGAATTCCTCGCCGTCGGGGAAGACAGCCGACAGGGCGGCCGCCAGGTGGCTGAGGATCAGGTCGCCGTCCTGGGCGAAGTGCTTCGGCACGTCGGCGAAGGACGCGTCGAGGTCCATCCGGCGGGTGGGCACGGCGCGGGCGGGGACGGCGCGGGCGGGATCTGTGGGGGTAGAGACCGTGGTATCCGTCATCCCATTATTAAACGACTGTTCATTTCTGCGGTCAAGTGTCCCATTTGGGCGGCTATCTGTGAAGGCTTTCTTGTTCTGTGAAGGAAAAGTAGCGCATTTCCCCACTTTCCCTTCACAGAAAGGCCGGCATCAGCCGGGCAGCACCGCCTCGATGGCCGAGACCAGCTCGGGCGCATCCGGGGTGACGAGCGGCCGGAAGCGGGCCACGACCTCGCCGTCCGGGCCGACCAGGAATTTCTCGAAGTTCCACTTGACGTCCCCGGCCTCCCCCTCGGCGTCGGCCGTGGCCGTCAGGGTGTCGAAAAGCGGGTGGCGGTCCGGCCCGTTGACATCGACCTTCTCCGTCAGGGGGAAGGTGACCCCGTACGTGGTGCTGCAGAAGGTGGCGATGTCCTCCGAGCTGCCCGGCTCCTGGCCGGCGAACTGGTTGCACGGGACGCCCAGGACGGTGAAGCCCCGGTCCCCGTACTTCTCGTGCAGCTCCTCCAGCCCGGCGTACTGCGGGGTGAGCCCGCACTTCGACGCCACGTTGACGATGAGGGTCGCCTTGCCGGCGAATTGGGTGAGGTCGAGCGGCCCGCCCTCGAGCGCGCCGATTGAAGTGTCCGTGATGGCCATGCCCGCGCCAACCGCCCGCCCGTCGACGGTATTCCCCCGCCGCTCCCGCCGCTGCCGCCGCTCCCACCGCCTCCCCGGGCCCGGAGCGCCCCCTCCCCGGGCCCGGAGCGCCCCCTCCCATGCAGCAGACCGCCATCCGTCCGACCGACTTGCGGCCGGGATCGGACAGGCGCGGCTCCGTATCCCGCTGGCCGGCGCCGCGGTCGGGCAGGCTGTCTGCATGAGCACGAGCGAGCCGGCGGCCACGGAGAAGACTTCCGTCAAGCTCCTCGCCTACCCCGGGCCGGTGCTGCGGGTGACCGCGGACTACGCCTGGC
>DATGAX010000410.1:0-7567 GCA_035312965.1 Acidimicrobiales bacterium | reverse complement strand
CCGCCTGCCCCGTGTCGGCGCCATGGTCGGGATACCGGCCGTCTCCGCCTGCCCCACCATCGGGACCTGGAAGCCGGGGCCGGACCAGCCGGCCACCGCGTCGCCGGGTTACTCCTGCCGGTCGGGCCATCAGGCCGACGGTCGCCTGAGCGCGGCAGACGAGTCGTGGGCCGTGCCGGTCGGATGGGCCGCGAAGGGCGTCGTATCGGTGGCCCTGGTCCCGACGCCGGGTACGAAGCAGCCGTTCTCCGCCGACTACACCGCCCCCAGCCGCTCCTCGCTGACCATCGACGTGCCCCCGGCCGGATCCGGGAGCGGCACGACGGTGCCGACGACCGTGCCGACGGCGCCTTCGACTGTGCCGGTGGGTTCGCCGGCGGGGAGCCCCGCCGCGGGTGGCGCCCCGGGCCCCGGCTCCGGGGCCGGAACGGACGTCCTCGTTCCGGCGACGGTGGGGCCTCCGTCTGCCTCCGGGGCGCCGGCGGGTGGCACCGGCGGACCGCCGCCGGCCTTGGGCGGCATCCCGTCCAATGCCGGCGGACCCACCGCGGTGGCGGCGCCCGCCTCGGCCGCTCCGGGCGGGGGGACCGGCAAGCCGGGTGGCACAGGCCGGGCGCCGCGCATCATGGCCGTGGGCCTGCTGGTCGCCACCGGCCTGGCGCTGTTCCGTCTGGCCGCCCAGCCGGTGCGGGCGCCTCGGTCGCTGCTGCGCGGCGCGCTCCCAGGTGAGGTCGCGGTGGCGGTGAGCCATCCCGTGCGGGGGATCGGCCGCTTCGCCCGGCCCCGGCCGGCGCCGCCGAAACGGATCTGACCCTCGGTCGTGTCCGGGTAGCCTCGGCCGGCTCTGTCCGCCAGGGTGCAGAAACCCGACAAACGTTCCGGCCCGGACAGACGATTGACGGGTTTCGGTCCCTCCTGAGCGGGGCTTCGTGACAAGCGTTTGGGCGCCAGCGCAACGCTTGTCATGTTTCTGTCGTCTCTGAGCGGGGCGGTACGGCACGGGTTCCTCGGGCGGGGAACGGTTGTCATGTTTCTGTCGTCACACCCCCTCCGTACACTCACCTTCGCGCCTCCGACATCGCGACAGGTCGCCTCGCCGGCCCGCCCGGCCCCGAAGAAGCAGCCGAGAAGCCGCCGAAGAGCGGCCGAGAAACGGCGAAGCAGAAGGAGGAGCGAGGAATGATCAACGTGGTGGTGCTGCAGGGCGTCCTGGCCCGCCCGGCCCAGGACCTGGAGCTGCCGTCGGGCGACCGGCTGGTGTCGCTGGAGGTTACGGTGCGCCGGCCCGACGGCCCGGCCGAGCCGGTGCCGGTCCAGTGGCCCGGCGCCCCGACGTGGGCGTCCGTGCTGGACGCCAGCTCCGAGGTGGCTGTCCTGGGCCGGGTCCGGAGGCGGTTCTTCCGCTCCGGCGGGGTCACCCAGAGCCGCACCGAGGTGGTGGCCACCCGCATCGTGCGGGGGTCGGCCCGGGCCAAGGTGCGGGCCCTCATCGACGAGGCGGTCGAGCGCCTCGAGACCGGGCCCGGCGCTTGAGAACCGGCCCGGTGGCCGGGCGCGTAGGCTCGTCGGGGTAGCCGCCGGCCCACCGGCCGGCCCGATTCGGAGGAGTCCCCCTGTCGATGGATCTGCACCAGCTTCTCGGCGACGAGGCAGGCGAGCTGCTCTCCTACGAGTGCAAGGGCATCCCCCGCGACGACCTCGTCCTCCCGGGCCCCGACGCCATCGACCAGGTGATGAGCTGGTCGGACCGGCCCATCCAGGTGCTGCGCAACCTGGAGGCCCTGTACGCCCACGGCCGCCTGGCCCACACCGGCTTCGTATCGATCCTCCCCGTCGACCAGGGGATCGAGCACTCGGCCGCGGCCTCCTTCGCCCGCAACCCGACCTACTTCGACCCGAAGAACATCGTCGAGCTGGCCATCGAGGGCGGGTGCAACGGCGTGGCGACCACGATCGGCGTCCTCGGGATGGTGGGCCGGCGCTACGCCCACAAGATCCCCTTCATCGTCAAGCTCAACCACAACGAGCTCCTGACGTATCCGTCCCAGTACGACCAGATCATGTTCGGGTCGCCGCAGGAGGCGTACGACCTGGGCGCGGCCGGCGTGGGGGCCACCATCTACTTCGGCTCGGAGCACGCCACCCGCCAGATCCAGGAGGTGTCGGAGGCGTTCCAAGAGGCCCACGACCTGGGGATGTTCACGGTGCTGTGGTGCTACCTGCGCAACAACGCCTTCAAGAAGGACGGCGTGGACTACTCGCTCTCCGCCGACCTCACCGGCCAGGCCAACCACCTCGGCGTCACCATCGAAGCCGACATCATCAAGCAGAAGCAGGCCGAGAACAACGGCGGGTACAACGCCATCGGCTTCGGCCGGACCGACCCGCTCGTGTACGAGCAGCTCACTACCGACCATCCCATCGACCTCACGAGGTGGCAGCTGGTCAACTGCTACATGGGCCGCATCCCGCTCATCAACAGCGGGGGAGAGTCCAAGGGCGACTCCGACCTGGCCCAGGCGGTGCGCACCGCGGTGATCAACAAGAGGGCCGGCGGAGCCGGCCTCATATCGGGCCGGAAGGCCTTCCAGCGCCCCACGGCCGACGGCATCGCCCTCCTCCACGCCATCCAGGACGTCTACCTGGACGCCGAGGTCACCGTCGCCTGAGCCGAGTCGGCGCCTAGGGAGCGGAGTAGATACCCCGAAGCTACTCATCCGTAACGTGAGTCGGAAGGGTTCGCCCCCGTAGACTCTTCACATGTCCGAAACAAAGGCCAACGAACGGCCGGTCGTCGACCTCGACCGGGCCGTCATCCGCTTCGCCGGGGACTCCGGCGACGGAATGCAGCTCACCGGCGACCGCTTCACCACCTCGTCCGCCCTCTTCGGGAACGATCTGTCGACGCTGCCCGACTTCCCGGCCGAAATTCGGGCTCCCGCCGGCACCCTGGCCGGTGTCTCCGCCTTCCAGGTGCACATCTCGGACCACGACATCCTGACCCCGGGTGACCATCCCAACGTGCTGGTGGCGATGAACCCGGCCGCCCTCAAGGCCAACCTGGCCGACGTCACCCCCAACGGCACCATCATCGTCAACGCCGACAGCTTCGACGACCGCTCGCTGCAGAAGGCCGGGTACGCGGCCAACCCGCTCGAGGACGACAGCCTGCGGGACTTCACCGTCTTCGAGGTGCCCATGACCTCGCTGACCCTCGAAGCGGTCAAGCCGTCGGGGACCAAGCCCCGCGACGCCGAGCGGTCCAAGAACTTCTTCGCCCTGGGCCTGATCAGCTGGCTCTACGGCCGCCCGCAGGACCCCACCCTCAAGTGGATCGAGCAGCGCTTCGGCAAGACCCCGATGGTGGCCGAGGCCAACACCCTCGCGTTCAAGGCCGGTTGGAACTTCGGGGAGACGGCGGAGCTGTTCCCGACCACCTACGAGGTCAAGCCGGCCGCCCTCAAGCCCGGCACCTACACCAACATCTCGGGCAACACGGCCCTGGCCTGGGGGCTCATCGCGGCAGGCCAGCTGGCCCAGCTCCCTCTGTTCCTCGGCAGCTACCCGATCACCCCCGCCTCGGACATCCTCCACGAGCTGTCGAAGCACAAGAACTTCGGCGTGCGCACCGTCCAGGCCGAGGACGAGATCGCCGGTATCGGCGCCGCCCTCGGGGCGGCCTACGCCGGATCGCTGGGCATCACCACGACGAGCGGGCCGGGCGTCGACCTCAAGGCCGAGACCATCGGCCTGGCCGTCAACCTCGAGCTGCCCCTGCTCGTGATCGACATCCAGCGGGGCGGTCCCTCCACCGGGCTGCCCACCAAGACCGAGCAGGCCGACCTCCTGCAGGCCATGTTCGGCCGGCACGGCGAGGCCCCGGTGCCGATCGTGGCCCCGTGCACCCCGGGGGACTGCTTCTTCGCCGCCATCGAGGCGGCCCGCATCGCCATCAAGTACCGGACGCCGGTGTTCCTCCTGTCCGACGGCTACCTGGCCAACGGCGCCGAGCCGTGGCCCATCCCCGACGTGGCGTCCCTGCCCGACATCAGCGTCGAGTTCGCCACCGCCCCCAACCACGCCGACGAGGACGGGAACCCCGAGTTCTGGCCGTACCTGCGCGACTCCGAGACGCTGGCCCGCCCGTGGGCCATCCCGGGCACACCGGAGCTGACCCACCGCATCGGCGGCCTGGAGAAGGCCGACGGGTCCGGCACCGTCTCCTACGACGCCGTCAACCACGACCTGATGAGCCGCCTCCGGGTGGCCAAGGTGGCCGGCATCGCCAAGGACATCCCGCCGGTGGAGGTCGACGATCCGGACCAGCTCGGCGGCAACCACGCCGAGGTGCTCGTCCTCGGGTGGGGTTCGACCTATGGCGCCATCGCCGCCGGGGTGCGGCGGGTACGCGCCCGCGGCTACCGGGTGGCCCAGGCCCACCTGCGCCACCTGAACCCCTTCCCGGCCAACCTGGGCCAGGTACTGCGGACCTACCCCCGCATCCTCGTGCCCGAGATGAACCTGGGCCAGCTGGTGAAGCTGGTCCGGGCCGACTTCCTGGTGGATGCCAAGCCCCTGTCCAAGATGCGCGGCAAGCCGTTCCAGGCCGAGGAGATCGAGGCCGCCATCCTGGAGATGTTCACAGGCGCCCCGAGCCACAACTGAAAGCGAGCAACGGACCGATGACCGACGTGGCCGTCCCGGTGACGACGAAGAAGGACTGGACCAGCGACCAGGAGATCCGCTGGTGCCCGGGGTGCGGGGACTACTCGATCCTCACCGCGGTGCAGATGCTCATGCCCGATCTGGCCGCCAAGCGGGAGGACACCGTCTTCGTGTCCGGGATCGGGTGCAGCTCCCGCTTCCCGTACTACATGAACACGTACGGGATGCACTCCATCCACGGGCGCGCCCCGGCGGTGGCGACCGGGATCGCGGTGAGCCGGCCCGACCTGCACGTGTGGGTGATCACGGGTGACGGCGATGCCCTGTCCATCGGCGGCAACCACCTGCTGCACGCCTTGCGGCGGAACGTCAACCTGACCATCATCCTCTTCAACAACCAGATCTACGGCCTCACCAAGGGGCAGTACTCGCCGACGTCGGAGACGGGCAAGGTCACCAAGTCGACACCGTTCGGCTCCCTCGACCACCCGTACAACCCGATCTCGCTGGCCCTCGGCGCCGAGGCGACGTTCGTGGCCCGCACCCACGACATGGACCGCAAGCACATGATGGAGACCTTCCGGGCCGCCTACCAGCACCGGGGGGCCGCTTTGGTCGAGGTGTACCAGAACTGCAACGTGTTCAACGACGGGGCCTTCGAGCTGATCACGTCGAAGGACGCCCGGCCCCGGATGCTCATCCCCCTCGAGCACGGCCAGCCGGTGCGCTTCGGTCCCGACCTCGAATTCGGTGTGGTGATGGAGGGCGGATCGGCGCGCGTGGTCGAGGTGGCGTCCGTCGGGCCGGACGCCCTGCACGTGCACGACGCCCACAACCCCGACCCCAGCGTGGCCTTCGCCCTGTCCCGCCTGGCCCAGGGCCCCACCACCCCGACGCCGATCGGCGTGTTCCGCGCCGTGGAGCGGGCCGACTACGGCTCGCTGGTCAACGACCAGCTCGTGGCCGCCGCCGAGGCCAAGGGCCCCGGTGACCTGGCCGACCTGCTGCACTCCGGCTCCACCTGGACTGTCGGCTGAGCGGCGAGGCCCCGACGCGCTGAGGGCCGCCCCTGGCGAGGAGGCGACCCTCAGGAGTCAGGGAGGCGGAGGAGGCGCCGGCCCGTTCTGTGATCCCTATTCTCCGGCATCGGGCCCAACTACTGCTTAGAAAATCCTGAGATTCGGGTCAGAAAAATTTCGCCGGCGTGCGGGGTCGGATGGCCGGCCGCCCAGGGCGGTCAGGCCAGCAGCTCCCGGATGACCATGCCGGTGCGGGGCTTGGGCCAGAAGAAGGTCGTCTTCGGCGGCATGCGCACGCCACCGCGGCTGATGGCGGCGATCTGGTCGACCGTCGCCGGGCGCAACAGCACCGCGGCCGACGCCGCCCCTGAGGCCACGGCTGCGGCGCAATGGTCCCAGCCGTGCTGGAAGACCAGCTGGTGGGCCGGGAAGCCGCTGAGGGCCACGTCCAGCCGGCTGCTGTCCAGGTCGTGGGTGGCCGCTTCGGAGACCTTCTCCCGGGGCCGGGCCAGGAACGCCTGCTTCGGGGTCAACAGGGCCATGCCGCCCGCTTCCCGCATCCGGCCGAGGATGGTGCGGTCGACCGGCTCGGCCGGGGTGACGTCGAACCACTCCTCGAGGGCGGCCACGATGTCGAAGTCCGGGTCGAGGCCCAGGATCAGCCGGTGGATGGCCTGCACCGTGAGCTGCTCCTCCGTCAGCTCGACCACGAGGGCCATCACGGCGTCCTCGTCCGGGGGGGTACCCGGCGTGGCGCCGGCGCGCTGCTCCTCCTTGTAGTGCAGCGCCGTCTCGAAGCGGTGGTGGCCGTCGGCGATCAGCACGGGCTGCGATTCCACCGCCGCCCGGATGGCGGCCACCGCGGCGGGGTCGGTGATCGGCCACATCTCGTGCACGATGCCGTCGTCGTCGAGGGCCCGCTCCAGGGGGTGATCGGGCGGCTCGAGGTGGGTGGAGAGGCCGGTGCCGGGGGAGAGACACCAGATGGGGGACAGGTTGGCCCGGGTGGCGCGCAGCAGCTCCAGCCGGTCGGTCTTGGCCTTGGGCGTGGTCTCCTCGTGGGGCAGGATTCCCTCGCCGGGCGGCTCGAGCCCAAGGGCCCCTATGACCCCGACGGTCCGGGCCGGTCGCCCGGACGGGTCGCTGTAGGACATGCGGTAGCCGTAGAACGCCGGTCGGCCGTCCCGGTGCAGCACGCCGCCGTCCCGCCAGGAGTCGAGCAGCTCCCGGGCCCGCTCGTACCGGTTGCCGCCGCCGTCGTCATGGGGTAGCTCGAGGCGGACGACGTTGGAGGGGCTGCGGGCCTCGAGAGCGGCCCGATCGGAATCCGAGATCACGTCGTAGGGCGGGCACACGACGTCGTCGAGCGACTTCACGTGGGAGGGGGCATATCGGAGTCCGGGGAATGGTTCGAAGCGGGGCACGACCCATTGCGTAGCAGATCGGGACCGGGCGCCGGCCGGGGCCGCGGCCCCGATCCCCGGCGTTCCCGTAGGGTCGGGCGCCATGCTCTGGGTGTTCGATCTCGACGGGGTGGTCTGGCTGGCCGGGCAGGCCATACCCGGTTCGCCCGATGCGGTGGAGACCCTGCGCCGGGCCGGTCACCAGGTGGCCTTCGTCACCAACAATTCGACGCCGACGGTCGGCGAGTACGTGGCCCGGCTGGCCGCCGCGGGCATCGACATCCAGCCGGGGGAGCTGGCGACTTCCTCGCAGGCGGCCGCCACCCTCGTCGCGCCCGGTGCCCGGGTGGCCCACGTCGGCGGGGAAGGGGTGGTCGAGGCCCTCACCGGACGAGGCGCAGTCCTGGTGGACACCGGCTCCGAGGCGGAGGCGGTCGTGGTCGGCCGCAGCCTGCAACTCGACTTCGCCGAGTTGGCGGC
>DATGAX010000409.1:0-3720 GCA_035312965.1 Acidimicrobiales bacterium | reverse complement strand
GTTCGGCCCAGCCGGCCGAGTGCTCCAGCCACTCAGTGCACAGGGCGGTGCCCAGTGACACCGGGATGCCGGCCTCGAGGGCGCCGAGGACGGACAGCTCGGCGCCGTCCCTGGTGATCAGCTCGGAGAGCCGGAAGAGGGCCCGGCGGCGGGCGGAGGGAGCCCACTGGCTCCACTCGGCCGCGGCCTCTGTGGCCGCGGCCACGGCGTCATCCACATCGCGGGGGCCGGCGGCGGGAACCGACGCCTGTACCTGCCCGGTGGACGGGCTCACATGTTCAAAGGAGCCGGCCTGCCCCTGGACCCTCTCCTCTTTGCCGATAAGCAGCCGGGGCGGAGCCATCTCCTGCGCGGCCGCGACATGGCGTTCGTTCAAGGTAATCACGACCCGGATCGTATTGAGTATATTGATTCTGCGTCAAGGCCTGGTAAACTGGCGCAGTGGTCGCCCTACCGACGCCTTTGAGGTTACTCGATTCCAAGGTAGCCGTGGTCACCGGGGCCGGAACCGGGCTGGGCGCCGCCACCGCCCGCGCCTTGGCCCGCGAAGGCGCCGCAGTGGTCCTGGTCGGCCGGCGCTCGGACCGGCTCGAGGAGACGGCGGCATCGCTCGGGCCCGACGCCCGGTACGTCGTGTTCCCCGGTGATGTCTCGCAAGAGGAGACGGCGGCCGGCGCAGTGAAGGCCGCGGTGGCGGAGTTCGGCGGCATCGACATCCTGGTCAACAACGCCGGCATCCATGCCCGCCCCGTCCTCGTGCACGAGACCACCGTCGCGGAGTTCGACGAGTTCTACTCCGTCGACCTGAAGGGCCCGTTCCTGTTCACCCGGGCCGCCGCCCCTCGCATGCTCGAGCGGGGTGGCGGGGCCGTCATCAACATCTCCTCCATGGTCGCCCTCGTCGGCTTCATGTACTCGTGCGCCTACGCCGCAGCCAAGGGCGGCCTCGTCGCCCTCACCCGCGCCACCGCGGCGGACTACGGCGACGGCGGCATCCGGGCCAACTGCATCTGCCCCGGCGGTATGGAGCCGGTCGAGCGGGGCAACCTCGGCCCCGGCGACTACGACAAGCTCATGCAGGCGGTGACGCGGGCCGGCGGCACCCTGGTGCAGCGCACCGCCCACGTCGACGAGGTGGCCGAGATGGTCCTGTTCCTGGCCGGACCGAACTCCCAGTCCCTGACCGGCGCGGTCATCCCCTTCGACGCCGGCTTCACCGCCCACTGACCGGAGGTACTCCCGTGACGACCGCCCCTGAGATCGTCTTCGACCACCACACCCCCGAGTACGCCGACCACTGGCCCGAGCTGAGCCGCCGGATCCGGTCGCAGTGCCCGGTGGCCCATACCCCGGCCTGGGGCGGCTTCTACGTGGTCACCACGTACGAACAGATGCGGGAGGTCATCCTCGACGACGAACGCTTCTCCAGCCGGCGCACCGTCGAAGGTGTGGACCCGTCCTGCCCCATCGGGATCACCATCCCGCCCGCCCCGATTGGGACCATCCCCATCGACCTGGACCCGCCCGACCACCGCCCCTACCGCCACCTGCTCGACCCCGACTTCTCGCCGCGGGCGGCCGAGGGCTGGCGGCCGTTCGTGGTCGACGCCGTCACGGCCTGCATCGACGAGATCGTCGAAGCCGGCCGGGGCGACATCGTCTACGACCTGGCCAACCCGATCCCGGCCCTGCTCACCTGCCGGATCATGGGCCTCCCGTTGGAGGACTGGCAGTACTACGCCGAGCCCATGCACGAGTCGGTGTACACGCCGCCCGGCACGCCTGAGGCGGAGGCCGTGCACGGCAAAGTCGAGGTGATGTTCGGCAAGCTGATGGAGGCGGTGGCCGACCGCCGGAAAGAGCCCCGTGACGATCTGATCACCAAGCTGGTCCAGGCCGAGGTCGAGGGGGCCCCGATCGGCGACGACGTGATGCTGCAGATGCTCTTTCTCGTACTCGTCGGCGGCGTGGACACCACCACCTCGCTCATCGCCAACGGGCTGCGCTGGCTTTCTCAGCACCCCGACGTCCGGGACCGCCTCCAGGAGGACCCCGAACTGCTGCCGACGGCGCGCGAGGAGATGCTGCGCTACTTCACCCCGACGCAGGGCCTGGCCCGCACGGTCACCCGGGACACCGAGCTGGCCGGCGTACCGCTGAAGGTGGGCGACCGGGTCTTCATGTCCTTCGCCGCGGCCAACCGGGACCCCGCCCAGTTCACCGAACCGGACGAGGTGCAGGTCGACCGTATGCCCAACCGTCACGCCAGCTTCGGTCTGGGCGTGCACCGCTGCCTCGGCTCGCACATCGCCCGCCTGGAGTTCGACGTCGTGCTGTCCGAGATCCTCCGCCGCCTCCCGGACTACGCGGTCGATGACGAAGCGTCGAAGCGCTACACCACGGTCGGGGTGGTCAACGGGTGGGAGAAGATGCCGTTCACCTTCTCCCCCGGTCTCCGCGAGGGGTCACCGCTGACCGCCCAGTACCGCCGGTTCAGCTCCTGACCGGCGTGAGTCCGACTCCCAGGTAGCCGCCGACCAGGTCGTCCACGTCCACCTCGCCGGGCTCACCGCAGAACACCACGGAACCCCGGCTGAGCACGTACAGGAAGTCGGCCAGCGCCAGCGCCCGGTGGACGTACTGCTCGACGATCACGAGCGTCGACCCTTGCCCGGCCAGGCGTTCCAGGAAAGCGAAGATCTGGTCGAGCACCCGCGGTGCCAATCCCATGGACACCTCATCCAGGAGCACCACCTTGGGGTTGGTCACGTACGCGCGGGCGAGGGCCAACATCTGCTGCTCGCCGCCCGACATGGTGCCGGCCAGCTGGTCGAGGCGCTGCCCCAGCACGGGAAACGCCTCCGTCGCGTGCTCCACCACCTCGGCCTCCGGCCGGCCGGGTCGGCCCTGCAGCCGGAGGTTCTCCCGCACCGACAGCGACCGGAAGATGCCGCGACCCTCCGGCACCAGGCATACTCCCGATTGGACATACCGGTGCGGTGGGGACCCGGTCAGGTCGGTCCCGTCCAGGCGGACCGTTCCGGAGCCTGGCCTCAGCAGACCTGAAGCCACCCGCAGGAGCGTCGTCTTGCCCGCCCCGTTGGCGCCGACGACGGCGGCGACCGAGCCGTCCGGCACCTTCACCGTCACGTCGTGCAGCACCGATGAACCCCCGTAACCGGCGCAAATCGCGCCCAACTCAAACATGCGCGGGCGTCTCCGATCCGAGGTAGGCGGCGGCGACCGCTTCGCTGGCCAGGACGTCGGCCGTCGGACCGTCGGCCAGCGGGCGGCCGAAGTCGAGGACGTAGAGGTACTCGCAGACCCGGCTGACGAGCGACATGTCGTGCTCCACCAGCAGGATGCCGACATCTCGTTCGGCAAGGACCCTCAGGAGGATGTCGCCGAACCCGGTGGTCTCCGCTGAATCCAAGCCGGATGAGGGTTCGTCCAGGAGCAGGACCGAGAAACCGCCCACGAGGGTCATGGCCAGTTCCGTCAGCCGGCGCTGGCCGGTAGGCAGTCCGGCCACGAGCCGCGCCGCGATGGGCTCAATCCCGCAGAGCTCGAGGGCAGCCCGGGCCGCCTCCCTCGTCTCTCCCCGCTCGCGCCGTGTGGCCCACAGGTGGCCCGTCGGCCGGCAGGTGACCAGGGTGGCCTCGTAGCTCAGCTCTACGTTCTGCTGCACCGTCTGGCTCTCGAACAGCTCCATCCTCTGGA
>DATGAX010000408.1:0-6523 GCA_035312965.1 Acidimicrobiales bacterium | reverse complement strand
CGCAGAGGTGACTATGCGGGCCCGGGGGGACAGGCCGTGGGCCCGGGCGTAGCCCGACGAGGCGATCAGGAGGGCCGACGCGCCGTCCACCACACCCGACGAGTTGCCGGCGTGATGGACGTGCTCCACGTGGTCGATCTGCGGGTAGGTCCGCACGCACATCTCGTCGAAGGTGCCGTCGTAGCCCTCGAAGCTGTGGGAGCCCATGGCCGCGAACGAGGGGGGCAGCTGGGCCAGCGCCTCGAGGGTGGTGCCGGGCCGCGGGAACTCGTCGTGGTCCAGCACGACCCGGCCGTCGCCGTCGACCACCGGGATGAGGCTGCGGCCGAAGCGATCCTCGGCGATGGCGGCCGCCGCCCGGGCCTGGCTGGTGACGGCCAGCCGGTCGCACTCCTCCCGCGTGAATCCCTCCACCGAGGCGATCAGATCGGCGGAGATGCCCTGCGGCACCGTCTCGTAGCGCCGGCGCAGAGCAGGGTTGTAGCCGTCCAGGGTGGGCGGGGCGCCCTCCTCGACCGGCCAGCGGGACATGGACTCGACACCGCCCGCCACCACCAGATCCTGTAGGCCCGACATGACGCCCATGGCGGCCAGCGTGACCGCCGTCTGCCCCGAGCCGCAGAAGCGGTTGAGAGTGAATCCCGGTGTCTCGAACGGCCAGCCCGCGGCCAGCACGGAGAGCCGCCCGATGCAGTGGCCGTGGTCCCCGACGCTGTTGCCGTTGCCGACGATCACGTCGTCGACCAGCTCTGGGCCGACGCCGGTGCGGGCGACCAGGCCGTTGAGGCATTGCGCCATCAGCTCCTGGGGATGGGTGCCGTGCAGGGCTCCGTTGGGCTTGCCCTTGCCCCGGGGGGTGCGGACCCCGTCGATGATCCAGGCTTCGCGTTCGGCGTTCATCAATAACCTCTCAATCCCATCGACCGGGCGATGGCGTTTCGTTGGATCTGGCTGGTCCCCCCGGAGATGGGGGCGACGATCGACTCCCGGTAGCGGAAGCTCATCACACTCTCGGTGGCGAACCCGTGGCCGGCGAGGATCTGCATGCCCAGGCGGGCGGCGGCCACATAGGTCTCCGACCCCTTCAGCTTGGCCATGGCCCCGGCCGTGCCGGCGTCGCGGCCGGCGTCGTACAGGCCGGCGGCGCGGTACACGAGCAGGCGGGCCGCTTCGATCTCCATCTGCATGTCCGCCATGGCATGGGTGAGGGCCTGGAACTCGCCGATGGGCCGCCCGAACTGGTGGCGCTCCTTGGAGTAGGCCAGCGCCTCGTCGAGGGTGGCCTGGGCGGCGCCGACATAGCCGCCGCTGATCAGCACCCGCTCGAGGGCCAGGCCCGACAGCAGTACCTTCCAGCCGCCGTGCAGTGGGCCGATCACATCCTCCCTGGGGATCCGGACCCGGTCCAGGAAGATCTCGTAGGTGCCCAGGATGTGTCGGGCCAGAGTGGGGATCTTGCGCAGCTGGACACCCGGCGCGGCCGGATCGAGGAGCAGCACCGACAAGCCGTCGTGCTTGGCCCCGCCGCGGCGGGTGCGGACGTAGCAGACGATACGGGTGCCGGGCAGGCCGGCCCCGGTGCACCACATCTTCTGCCCGGAGACGATGAAGTGGTCGCCGGCGTCTTCGGCGAAGGCCTGCAAGGCGGCGGCATCCGAGCCGGCGTCGGGCTCCGATATGGACAGCGACAGCCGGGCCCGGCCCGACATCACCTCGGGCAGGAGCTTCTCGCGCATGTGGGGCGGGCCGAACTTCTGCACGAGGAGCCCGGCCTGGAGAGTGAGGCAGAAGCACTGGGCGATGTCGAGGCTGGCCCGCCCGAGCTGCTCTGTGATGACGGCCAGATCGACCGCCCCGCCCCCTCCGCCGCCGTCTTCCCGGGGGAAGGCCATCTCTATCCAACCCAGGTCGCTGAACGCCTGGAAGAGCTCGCCCGGGTAGTACCCCTCCTCGTCCCAGCGTTTGGCCTGCTCGGGCGGGCACATCTCGTCGACCAGGCGCCGGGCCGTGGCCTTCAACATCTCCTGCTCCGGCGACAGGGTCAGGTCCACGGATATATTCTACTCATCTAACCGATTCTCCGAGGGCCCGGCGGAGGAGCTTCCCGTTGGCGTTTCTCGGCAGTTCCGGGGCGATCACCCACTCGGCCGGGACCTTGAACCCGGCGAGATGGGAGCGCACGAACACCTTGAGGTCGTCGAGGGCCGGCGCTTTGTCCGGATCCGAGGGCACTACCACGGCCCGCAATATCTCGCCCCACTTGCGGTCCGGCACGCCGACGACGGCGGCCTCTCGGACCCCCGGATGCTGTTCCAGGATCCGCTCCACTTCGAGGGGATAGATGTTCTCGCCCCCCCGGATGATCTTGTCGCCCCGCCGCCCCGACAGGTACAGGTAGCCCTCGTCGTCGAGCCGGCCGAAGTCGCCCGTGCGCAACCAGCCGGCCGAGTCGCGCACGAACAGATGGTCGGCCCGGGCGACGATCTCCCCCACGCCGCTGGCATCCGGCTCGTCGATGCGCAGCTCCACTCCGGGCACCGCACGCCCGACGGACAGGAGCAGGTCGTCCCGGTGGAGCTCCGCTATCTGCCGGTGGTCCTCTGCGGTCAGGCAGGTGATCGGGCTGCCCTCCGTCTGGCCGTAGATGTTCACCACCCGGACGTGGGGCACCGTTTGGAGGGTCCGCCGGAGGGTGTCGGGATGGACGGGCGCGGCCCCGTACTGCAGGTTGCGCAGATCCGGCAGCACCAGGGCGTCCGCCTCGAGGAGCATCTCCAGCATGGTCGGCACCGTCAGGGCGTGGGTGACGTGCAGGTCGGCAAGAGCCCGCCAGCTCTCGACCGAGAAGCGGGCCATCGGGGCCAGGGCGGCGCCCGCCGCCAGCGCCACCACGTAGTTGCCCAGCCCGGCGATGTGGTGGAACCCGGAGGCGCTGGCGTACACCGCCCCCGGCTCGAGGGCGCACAGCTCGGCGTTGAGCCGGGACCGCCGGGCCAGGCGCCACTGCGTGTACGGCACGGCTTTGGGCCGGCCGGTCGTCCCGGAGGTGTGCAGCCAGAAAGCCGGTGCTTCGGGCTCCGGGTCGAGGGCGAGCGGATCCGCTGACCGGGGCGGGACTCGAAGCCGCTCGACCCGTCGCCCGGTCAGGGCGCCCACCTCCTCGGCCACCGCCTCGAACTCCGGATCGGCCAGGATGACGTCGCCGTCTATCGGCTCGATGCAGGGCGCCAGCTCCGCCGCCGTCAGCCGGGGGCCGAGCGGGGCGAGAGGCCGGCCGCAGTCGGCTCCGCCGATCAGATGGGCGACGGCGGCGGGGGACGCGGCCAGCAGGGCGGGGACGGCACCCGGCGGGCAGGCCTGCCGGAGCCACGCGGCGGCGCCGGCCGAGCGCTCGAGGAGCTCCCGCCCGCTCCAACACGTGCCGGATGCCACGACGGCCGGGTCGTCGCGGCCACGCCACCCGGCCACCATGTGGGACCAGGTCGCCGCCGTCGATACCGGGCCGGCCTCGCTCAGCTCGCCACCGACCCCGCCGGCAGGCCGCTCGGGAGTGCTCCCACGGCCACCCTCAGGCCCCGATCGAGCTGGTCGGTCTGCAACCTCTGTTCCGGTGCGCCCCGGTACGCCCGGGCCGGGTCGATACCCCACCCCCGGAGCACCTGGACGGTGTCTCCCATCACCCGCAGCACGGCGCCGCTCAGCCAGCCGGATTCCTCCGAGCAGAGGTAGGCCACGACGGGGGAGGTGTTGGCCGGGTCGAAGGCGTCGAACCCGTCGACCGGGCGCTGCATGCTGCCGAGGTTCTCGGTCATCCGGGTCCGGGCCAGCGGAGACACCGCGTTGGCGGTCACGCCGTATCGCTCCATCTCCATGGCCGTGATGATCGTGAGGGACGCGATCCCGGCCTTGGCCGCCCCGTAGTTGCTCTGCCCGATGTTGCCGAACAGGCCCGATCCCGACGTCGTGTTGACGATCCGGCCGGAGACGGCGCGGCCCGCCTTCTGCTGCTCCTTCCAGTAGGCGCAGGCGTGCCGCGTGAGGTTCCACGTCCCCTTCAGGTGGACGGCTACGACGAGGTCGAAGTCCTCTTCCGACATGCCGGTGATCATGCGGTCGCGCACGATGCCGGCGTTGTTGACCACCGCGTCGAGGCGGCCATACGTCTCCACGGTGCGTTGGAGCATCGCCGCCGTCGCCCCGAAGTCGGTGACCGACGCCCCGTCGGCCACCGCTGCTCCGCCCATAGCCAGGATCTCGTCCACGACCTCCTCGGCGGGGGACCGGGGCGCCTCGTCCGCCTGGCCGTGCAGGCCGACGCCGAGGTCGTTGACCACGAGACTGGCGCCCTGGCGGGCCAGCTCGAGACAGTGCTCGCGGCCCAGGCCCCGCCCCGCCCCCGTCACGATGACGACCCGGCCGTCGAGCAGCCCCATCAGCTGTGCTCCTTCCTGGGTGGGCCGGACCCGCCCGCTCGCTAATCAGCTAACTTAGTGTATTCAATCTGCCCGGCGCCGGGCCTCAGCGACAGGGAGAGAGACGATGAGCGACGCCCCGCCCCTGATCCATGGCAGCACCTATGAGGAGATGGTCGTAGGCAGCCGGTTCCGCACGGCCGACCGGACGGTCACCGAGACGGATCTGGTCAACTTCATCACCCTCTTCGGGTTCAACGAGCCGCTGTTCTGGGACGCCCGTCACGCCGCCTCGGCCGGCTATCAGGGGCGGCTCTGTCCCGGCGCGTTGACCTACTGCATGGCCGAGGGCCTGGTCATCCAGACCCACGTGCTCCACGGCACCGGCCTGGCCTTCATGGGCATGCAGCTCGACGTCAAGAAGCCGGTCCTGGTCGGCGACACCATCCACGCCGTCGTGGAGGTGACCGAGTCGCGGCCGGCGTCGAGCGGCGCCCGCGGGGTGGTCACGACGCGGGTAACGGTGTACAACCAGCGCGACGAGGAAGTCCTCGAGTACGTGCCGGTGCGGCTGATCCGGGGGCGGGACTACCCGGGCTGACCGGCGGGCGGGCGGGCGACCAGGTCGTTCCCGAGGTTGGCGATGTTGATGCGGCGGTTGTTTCCCAACGGGGAGTAGTCGTAGCCGGCCAGCGGGTACCCGTTGGTGAGGAAGGCGAAGGACGTCCCCGCTTCGGGGTCCATGAAGCCCAGCTGGCATGGAGCCCCACCGTTGCCGAAGGTGGCCGGGGACCCGGTTCGGGGCGTCCAGGATCCGCCGACCTCTCCGCTCACGTTGCAGAACAGGCCCATATGGGCGAGCTCCTCGCTGCCGCCGTACAGCTTCTCGCCCCACGGCCGGGCTGACACGTGGATGCGGGTCGCCTCCGCGATCACGTCGGGCTTCCAGAGCCCGGAGTGGAGCAATGCCTGGTAGAAGAGGGCCAGGTCGGCCGCCGTGGCGGCTATCGAGTGGCTCGGCTCCCCGGCGGCCAGCACGTCGGGATCGGCCAGGTACCACGGTCCCCATGGGTCGACCTCTTCGTCCTCGCTGGTGCGGTCGGTCGCGGCCGGCGCGGCCAGCAGGGTGGAGTACTGCTCGGCCGGGACCGGAAGGAGCAGACCGAGGCCGAGCGGCTCCACGATGGTGGTGCGCAGGTAGTCCGGGAAGTTGAGCCCGGTCAGCCGCTCCACGATCTCGGCTATCACCCAGGCCGCCCCGGTCAGGTGGAACTGGAGGCGGCTGCCCGGCTCCCAGTCCAGCCGCCAGCGGGTGAAGGCCTCCAACCGCTTGGCCCGGTCGAGCATCTTCGGGTAGCCGAGGGGGGCGAAGGGGAAGCCGGCGGTGTGGGTCAACACCTGGCCGACAGTCACCAGGTCCTTGCCGTTGGCGGCGAACTCCGGGACGAGGTCGGCGACCCGTTGGGAGGTCTCGAGCAGGCCGTCGCTCATCAGCTTCCAGACGGCCGCCGCCACCACGGTCCGCCCCGCCGACTGGAGGATGTAGCGCCGGCCGGAATCCGCGTCCCCGTAGGTCTCGAACGCCACCAGGCGCCCCCCACGTGCCACCGCCACCTGGGCCGAGGGCAGGAAGCCGCCTTCCACCTCCAGCCGCACCCGTTCCAGTAGCAGCCCCAGGCGCCGGGGATCTATCCCCGCCTCCTCGGGATCGGCCAGCGGGAGGGGCGTCTCGGTCATGGGCGCAGTCTTTCACGGGTCACGTTCGGCCAACTAGAATAGATGAGTACCCTGATCTAGGAGGATGGACACATGGCTGTCGACCGCTTCCCGATCGAGGAGGGGGCCATCCTCACCTTCGCCCGGGCCATCGGGGATCCCAACCCGATCTACTCAGACCGCGACTACGCGGCCGCGTCGGAGGTGGGGGCGGTGCTGGCCCCGCCGACCTTCGTACAGGCCAGCGCCCACTTCGACCCCGACTATCCCCTCCGACCGCAGATCGGCGCGCCGTGGTTCGGATCCGGCCAGGCCCCGACGGGACGTGAGCCGGCGGCCGGCGGCGGCACCGGTCTGCACGCCGAGCAGCACTACACCTATCACCGGCCTCTCGT
>DATGAX010000407.1:0-3025 GCA_035312965.1 Acidimicrobiales bacterium | reverse complement strand
GTCGGTGTCGATATCGGCTGCGGCATGGTCGCCGCCGAGCTCGATGTGACCGAGAGCCAGCTGCCCGACAGCCTCGAGCCGTTGCTGTCGCGTATCGAGAAGGCCATCCCGGCCGGTGTCGGCCAGGGCCACGACCGGGTGGCTGGCAACGCCGACCGGTGGCTGGCCGCCCACCGGCCGGCGACCGACCTGGCCGATGATCGGGTCGCCAAGGTGCTCAAGCAGTTCGGCACCCTCGGGTCGGGCAACCACTTCTTCGAGCTGTGCGTCGACGAGCGCTCGCGGGTGTGGGTGGTACTGCATTCGGGCAGCCGGGGTATCGGTAACCAGCTGGCCCAGGCGCACATCGCCAAGGCTCGGAAGCTGGCCAAGGAAGCCATGCTCTGCCTGGAGGACATGGACTTGGCGTACTTCGTTCAGGGCACCCCGCAGTTCGAGGCGTACATCGCCGACATGCTCTGGGCCCAGGACTATGCCCGGGCCAACCGGGACCAGATGATGGACAACGCCATGGGCGAAGTGTTCGCCTTCGTCGGTTTCGGGTCCGAGACCCGGCGGATCAACTGCCACCACAACTTCACCCAGCAGGAAGCTCATGGCGGCCGGCAGATGTGGATCACCCGCAAGGGAGCGATCAAGGCCGACCGGGGCGATCTGGGTGTGATCCCGGGGTCGATGGGCACCCGCAGCTATATCGTGGCCGGCAAGGGCAACCCGGCCAGCTGGAACAGCTGCTCGCACGGCGCCGGGCGTCGGCACAGCCGGACCCAGGCCAAGAAGCTGTTCACCGCCGCCGATCTGGCCGCCCAGATGGCCGGCAAGGTGTGGCTGTCCAAGCGGGCCGAAGCCTTAGTCGACGAGATCCCCGCCGCCTACAAGGACATCGACCAGGTCATGGCCGACCAGGCCGACCTGGTGGAGGTCCTGCACACCCTGCGCCAGGTCCTCAACTACAAGGGGACCTGAGCCAACAGGAAGGTGCCCGCCCGGCGCCGGCCAACCGGAAGGACGGGCCTTCTCAGGCCATCAAGCCGGTGAGATCCTGAGGGCGGGACGTCGATCGATCTCTTCTCGTCCGATCTGGGATCGGGCTGAGAGTCGATTACCTAACTCGGCGGAGTTCCAGGCCGGTCATGACCACGGCGGCGTCGCCCGTGATGTCGCTCCGGTCGAGATCCACCTCCAGGTGCAGCACCCAATCGCGGTCGCCGGTCGGGTCGTCGAGGATCTGGGTCACCTTCCAGGCGCGCCCCTCGGATTCGACGATGAACAAGTCGGCGGAGCGGGCATCGGAACCGATGCCGACGCTGTCGTGTTCGGCGAAGTAGGCCGCGGCCGCCTGCTCCCATCGGGGGGTGTCCCAGCCGGAGCCGGCGTCGATGTCGCCGAGGGCGGCGAAGTCGCGCCGGGCCAGCAGCTCCACCCGGCGGAACGCCGCGTTTCTAACCATAACGGTGAAAGCCCTCGCATTGCCGGTGACCGGCGGGGGGGTAAGTGTCGCGGCGGCGGCACGGTCCTCGGCCAGGGCGGGCAGGACGGCGAGAGTCTGATCGGGGTGGGCGAGCGCGTCCCATTCATCGAGGAGGCTCGAATCCACCTGGCGGACCAACTCGCCGAGCCATTCGGTGATGTCGAGCAACTCGTCGGTCTTGATGTCCTCCGGGATCGATTGGACCAGTCCCCGGTAAGCGTCGGACAGGTAGCGCAAGAGCAGGCCTTCGGAGCGGGCCAGGCCGTATAGAGCCACGTAGTCGGCGAAGCCCATGGCTCTCTCCCACACGTCGCGCACGACTGATTTCGGCTTCACGTTGTAATCAGCCGCCCACGGATGGCGGGCCCGGTACCGGTCGAAGGCCTCGTACAGCTCGTCGCCCAACGGCTTCGGCCACGTCAGCTCGTCCAGGACCTTCATCCGGTCTTCGTACTCGACGCCTTCGGCCTTGAGGCGGCTGACCGTCTCGGCCCTGAGCCGGTCCAGCTGGGCGGCCAGCACCGGTCCCGGGTTCTCCAGGGTGGATTCGACGATGGACACTGCATCGAGCGCCCAGAGCTCGTCGGCCTGCAGGCGGGGCAGGACGTCGAGGACAAAGGGGGAGAGCGGCTGATTGAGGGCGAAGTCCGATTGCAGGTCTTCGGTTATCCGTACGCGCCGACGCAGGCGGTCCGGCTCGGCGAGGACTTCCAGGGCCCCGGCGGACAGCAGAGAACGGTAGATGGCGATGGCCTGGCGGATGTGGTGGCGCTGCGCGGATCGGGTCTCGTGATTGTCCGTCAGCAGGCGCCGCAGGGCAGCGCAGCCGTCGTCGGGTCGGTCGAGGACACCGAGCAGCATGGCGTGGGTGACTTTGAAACGCGACTCCAGCGGCTCAGGTGGGGCGGCGACGAGACGGTTGAACCTGTCCTCGGTCCAGGGGACATAGCCGCGTGGTGGCTGGGGACGGACCAACCTGCGCCGCTTCTTCGGGTCGTCGCCCACCTTGGCCAGGGCCCGCTCCGTCTCGATGACATGCTCCGGAGCCTGCACGACGACCGAACCCTCCCGGTCGTAGCCCGCTCGGCCGGCCCGGCCGGAGATCTGGTGGAACTCGCGGGCGGTGAGGAGCCGGCTGGTGGCCCCGTCGTACTTGGCCATTCCGGTGAGCAGCACCGTCCGGATGGGCACGTTGATGCCGACACCGAGGGTGTCGGTGCCGCAGATGACCTTCAGCAGTCCCTTCTGGGCGAGACGTTCCACCAGGCGGCGGTAGCGGGGCAGCATGCCGGCGTGGTGCACACCGATCCCCGCTCTGACGAAGCGTGAGAGGGTCTGGCCGAACCCGGGCGCGAAACGGAACCCGGCGATCTCCGCCGCAATGCCGTCCCTTTCGGCCCTGGTGGCGACTGCGATGGATGTGAGCGCCTGGGCTCGGGCCACCGCGTCCTTCTGGGTGAAGTGGACCACGTAGATAGGGGCGCGGCCGGATTCGAGAAGTCCTTCGATCGTCTCGTGGATCGGGGTGCGGGCGTAGCTGTAGTCGAGCGGTAC
>DATGAX010000406.1:0-2126 GCA_035312965.1 Acidimicrobiales bacterium | reverse complement strand
AACAGCGGATCCTCCCCCCGCTCGGCGTGGCGGTTGTACTGGTCGACGGTGGCCTGGAGGGAGCCGTCGGGAAGGCCCATCTCGGCTTCCAGCTCGGCCACCGTCGCCGCCACGTGGGTCGGGCGGGCCCCCCACCGTTCGCCCTCCGGGATGGACTCGAAGATCTCCTCGTCGAGGATGAGCGAGCAGCGGGCCTGCTGGTGGAAGACGGCCATCTGGCCGATCCGGCCGCAGTAGGTGTCCTCGTTGATGAACCGCTGCCCGAACCGGTTGACCAGCAGGGACGGGTAGACCAGCGGCGGGTTGCTGGGCAGGGCCGCCTCCGCCGCCTCCATGTGGGCCACCGCGGCGCCGAGGCCCTGACCCAGGCGGATGGACGTGCCGTCGTCGCCGTCGGTGCCGAGGAGCATCTGGCCCGCCACGGCCGGGGCGTAGCGGCCGATCATGTCGGTGTTGGCCGCGAACCCGCCGCCGGCCAGCACCACGCCCTTGCGGGCCCGGAGGTTGACGTCCTGACCGAAGCTGCGGGCCTGCACGCCGACGACCCGGCCGTCGCCGTCGACCACGAGGCGGGCGACCCGGTTGTCGGGGCGCACGTCGGCCCCCAAGCGGTCGGTCGTGGCGGTCAGATGGCGCATCAGCTCCCATCCGCCCGACTTCTCCATCAGGCGCTTGTTCTGGATCTGCGGCACGTGACCCCGGGGCGCGGGGGGCGCGATCTCGTTGAACGGCCAGGCGTTCTCGCCCCCGGTGAACACCAGCCCGTCGTCGGTGGGCGGCTCCCAGCACGGGGTGCCGTAGAAGCTGGGCTTGAACACCACCCCGCACTCCACCAGCCAGTGGAAGTGCTCGACGCTGCGGTCGGAGTAGATCGAGACCTTCTCCTCGTTGGCCGCCGGGCCGGTGGCCGCCATCAGGTAGTCGTACATGGCCTGAGGCGTGTCATCGAACCCGCACGCCTTCTGGATGGGCGTCCCGCCACCCAGGTAGATCTCGCCGCCGGCCATGGCGCTGGCCCCGCCGCCGGCGCCGGCCCGCTCGAGCACCGTCACCGACGCCCCCGCCTCGAGGGCCCCGATGGCCGCCGAGGCCCCGGCGCAGCCGTAGCCGACCACCACCACGTCGGCCTCGCCGTCCCAGGACGTGACCTCGGCCAGCGGGCGGGGCGCGATGGGGGCGATCGACTCCAGGTTGCTCATGCACCCGACGGTACGCCGCCACCCGGCCGGCGCGCCGTGCCGCCCGTCCCGTTGCTCGGGACACTCAGAGGCCGCTCCGCCCCCCACCATCTAGGCTTCGGCGCCGTGCTCATGGACTTGTTCCGAATGGATGGAAGGGTCGCCATCGTCACCGGTGCCAGCCGCGGGATCGGTGCCGCGTCGGCCCGGGCCCTCGCCGAGGCGGGGTGCGATCTGGTCGTTTCGGCCCGTTCGGCCGACGTGCTCTCCGAGTTCGCCGACTCCGTACGCGCCGACACCGGCCGCAAGGTGGAGGTCGTCCCGGCCGACCTCAGCGAGCTCGACGCCCTCACCGGTCTGGCCGACGCCGCCCGCCAGTCCTTCGGCCGGCTCGACGTCGTCGTCAACAACGTCGGCGGCACCATGCCGCGCCCGTTCCTCGACACCAGCCCCCGGTACCTCGAGGCCGCTTTCCACTGGAACGTCGCGACCGCCTTCGCCCTCACCAAGGCATGCGTCCCGCTCATGCTCGAGGGAGGCGCCGGGTCGGTCATCAACATCAGCTCCGCCGTCGGCCACCTCTCGGATCGGGGCTTCGTCGGCTACGGGACGGCCAAAGGCGCGCTCGACCACATGACGGAGCTGATGGCCGCCGACCTGGCGCCCCGCATCCGCGTCAACGCGGTGGCCCCCGGGTCGATCGAGACCGACTCGCTCGGCAGCGTGCTCAACGACGAGATGCGGGCCACGATGACCTCGATGACGCCGCTCAAGCGGCTGGGTCGGCCCGAGGACATCGCCGCCGCCGTCCTGTACCTGGCGTCGGACGCCGCCTCTTTCCTCACCGGGAAGCTGCTCGAGGTCGACGGCGGCCTCAGGGTTCCCAACCTGCCGCTCGGCCTGCCCGATCTGTGAGCGGCCCGGACCCGGGCCAGTTCCGCGCCGTGC
>DATGAX010000405.1:0-3041 GCA_035312965.1 Acidimicrobiales bacterium | reverse complement strand
CGACTTCGACAACCGCCAGGCCTGGCCCGCCTACGACTGGATGGGGGTGGCCAAGGCGGCCCTGGAGTCGACGGCCCGCTACCTGGCCCGGGACCTCGGAGGCGACGGCATCCGCGTCAACCTCGTCTGCGCCGGCCCGCTGCGCACGGTTGCGGCGCGCGGCGTCCCTGGCTTCGACCGCTTCGAGGACGTGTGGTCCCAGCGGGCGCCATTGGGCTGGGACCTGCGCGACCCCGAACCGGTCGCCAAGGCGTGTGTCGCCCTGCTCTCGGACTGGTTCCCGGCCACGAGCGGCGAGATGGTCCACGTGGACGGCGGCTTCCATGCCATCGCCGCCGCCGGCTGATTCACAACTTCAGGTTTGGCGCGCGTTTTTGGTCGCCGAAACGGAACAAACTGGCCGTGTCAGCAGCCAGAATCGCGCGGGAAACGCGACTGTCAGCAGTGGAGGACGCTCTTCGTCAGCGAGTTGCACTGAGGCGGCGGGCTCGTTGACGGCGGCTGCTGACCACCACCACCACCGCCGCCGCCGCCGCCGCTGTTGCCGGGTGGCGGAGGAGGTGGCTGGTAGGCGCCGGCGTCCAGGTTGGGGTCGAACCCATTGCTGATCACCGGGTCTTGGTTCCCGTTGGCCTGACCCTGGGTCATCTGCGCGGCCCGGGGCTTGGCCCACTGCGCCGCTTCCTGCACGCTGACGACGCCGTCGTGGTTGCTGTCAGCTTGTTTCTGCAGCATGCCCTGGTCGATGGCGAGGCCGGTCCACACCGACTCGTGCCAGTCGTAGCTCTCGTACGACTTCTGGTTGGCCTGCGACGAGGCGGTGAACAGGCGCTGGGAGTTCGAGATGCCCTTGTCGAAGGCGTCCGCCTCGCACCCGGCGATATCGACCCACGCCTTGCCCTGCAGGTTGCGAAGGTTGTTGCCCACTTCGTCGTCCGAGATGAACTGGTTGTCGACCGACCACAGGTACACGTGGCCGGCGCCGCACGGGCCCGAGCTCTGGATGCAGGTGTGGCCCGAGTAGTGGAAGACCGTCAACGTATTCGGCCCGCTGTGCTGGACGAGCCACTGCATGGCGGACCGGATGTTGCCGGCCGTGGCCGATCCGTCGACGAGCTCGAGGATGTGATCACCCGGCCAGTGGGCGTTGCCGAGGGCCTGCATGAAAGCGCCGGCGTCGCCCTCGCCTCCGGCCGTCGGATGGGTCCGGCCCTGGTACTGCTGGATGCCGATCACCACCGCCCACACGTTGGGTGTCGCTCCCGGGGCCGCCAGGTTCGAGAACGGCGCGGGGCGGGCAGGAGCCGGGCGGGCGACGGCATGACCGGTCGAACCGCCACCACCACCCCCACCCCCGGAGGTGCCAACGGCGCGGGGCCGCAGCACCGGTGTCGGGTCGGCCGGACCGACGTCGTTGGTCGTCGGAGTCGCCGGCGTGTCGGCCGCCGCGCCGTCGGGAGCGGGCGCGTCGGTCGTGGGCACGGGCGCGTCGCGAGTCAGCAGCTTCCCTGCAGTCTCGTTGTGGGCCTTGGAACAGGCCGCCAGGCCCAAGCCGATCAACAGCACACAGGCGGCAGACACCGCTCGGTGGGACACGCGTCGCACCTCTTCCCGTTCGACCCCGGACCGTAACCTTCCTGCCTGAATGGGCCACTCTCAGCGGTTGCCCAGGCACCGGGTTGTCTGAGGTGGGAGACGAAGTGGCTGCGGGTCCAGTTACCCCGGTGGTCGGGCTACTTCTTCTTGCAGAAGAGGTTCTCGATGTCGACCGAGCCGTTGGTGACCGTGACCGTGACCGACGTCGGGCCCGACTTGGAGCCGAAGTGGCAGACCCGGGTCTTGGTGGCCGGGCCGGTAGCCGTCTTGGTCACCGTGCCGCACGGCACCGTGATCGAGTAGGCGCCGGCGCCGTTGGTGCTCGACGAGGCCGACCCGGCGGCCACGATCACACCGGCCAGGGCCTTCTGGGGCTTGGGATTCGAGCCCTTGAAGGCGGTACCGGTGAGGGTGCCCGAGCACGGCGGCGGCGGCGTGGTGGTCGTGGTGGTGGGGCCAGGCGCCGTGGTCGTGGTGGTTGTGGCCTGAACGGCCCAGAACTCCGAGTCGAAGCTCGTCGGGTTGGAGAAGTCTGTACGCCCGATCCCGTTGGCGTTGAGGACGCCCATGTGGTTGCCGGTGTCGCCCACGACGATCTTGGTGCCGTCAGGCGACCACTGCGGGTCGTAGTCGCTGCTGACACTGTTGGGGAAGCAGGTCGGCACGGCGTTGCTGGCCGTGGCCGGGACGAAGGCAATGGCCGCACAGTCGACGGTGTCCCGGACTGCGATCTTGGTCCCGTCGGGCGACCACGACAGCATGTCGTCGAAGACGTTGCCGTTGGAGCGGACCGTCTCGAGCCCGCCAGCCCCGCCGTTGTAGGGGATGGTGGCGAGGTGGCAGCAAGAGGTCTCGTCGATGAAGGCCACCTGGCTGCCGTCGGGGCTCACCTGGTTCCCGAACACGTCGCCGGGCGGAGCCCCGAAGATCGACGACACCGCCCCGCCCGTCGCCGCTACCCGTGAGAGCGTGGAACTGCGCTCGAAGACGATCGTGGACCCGTCGGGTGTGAAGTTGGGATTGACGTCACAGGAGCCACACGGGGCGGTCGTGACCTGCGTGAAGCCGCCTCCGGTGATCGGCACGGTGGCGATGCCGGTGGTGTTGGCGAAGGCGACGGTCCGTCCGTCCGCTGTGACCCCGAGGTGGTCGACGACGACGCCGCCGCACGCCGAGGACGTGCAGATGAGCGAGTCGACCCCCGTGGTCGGATCGACGACGTGCAGGCTGCTGTCGCCGAAGTTGACGTAGACCACCGGGCCGTTGGACCCGGGGAACGTGGCATGGGCAGCCGGGGCCGCTGCCACCGCAGCGAAGCCGGCGATGGTGCCGGTCGCCAGGAGCGTCCCCAAGAGGCCACGCCACCTCTTGCTGAGTGCGAACACTAGAAGTCCTTCTTTCTGGTAGGTCCCATTTGGTTTCCTCGCCGTGACCCAGGCCCTACC
>DATGAX010000404.1:0-6151 GCA_035312965.1 Acidimicrobiales bacterium | reverse complement strand
TGAGCGGTACGGGTCCCCGAACCGGTAGGTCGACTCGGAGCCCTCCTGCTCGTAGCCCGCCTCCAGCTCGTAGTCCACCCGCTCCCCGGGATCGAGGTCGAGGCGGCCCTCGAACACCCCGGCCGGATGGATCATCTTCATATCGGCGGTCTCCGTTGCGGTGACCAGGCGCATGGCCGTCGCCCCCGGGCGGTAGACGCGGACGATCCCCTCGTGCAGGCCCAGGAACCGGTGAGGATCGCGGTGGCGGCCGGCCACCAGGAGTTCGAGCTCCTCGTCAGTCAAGTCCGCCTCCTTCGACCAGCCGTTCGAGGGCATCCACCGGGATGGATACCCATTCCGGCCGGTGCGAAAGCTCGTATTCGAGCTCGTAGAGGGCCTTGTCCAGCTCGTAACCCGACAGGACGAGCGTCGATTCGGCGCCTTCCGGCACCAGATCGCCGATCTCGGGGTGGTCGCGGTAACCATGGAGGAACGCCTGGCGGTTGCGCGATTCCCACGCCCGGGCCAGCGGGACGACGCCGGCCCAATCCGGTACGGCCCTCTCCACCAGGGCGTGGCGCGACGCGTAGTGGAACGACCTCAGCATCCCGGCCACGTCCTTGAGCGGCGACACGTGGAGCAACCGCTCCTCTATCGGCCGGGCCGGCTCGCCTTCGAAGTCCAGGACGTACCACCCCAGATCGGTACGCATCACCTGGCCGAGATGGAAGTCGCCGTGGACCCGGGTGGCCGGACCGGGGTCGGTCACCGCCTCCAGGCGCTTGAGGAACGGCCCGGCGGCGGCGAGGAGATCCCGGTGGGAGTGCCGAGCGGCCCGAGCCAGGCGGTCGGGCAGCCCGGCGAGCAGCGCCGACCAGGCCCCCATCGCCTGCCCTGGCGGGGCGGCTCCGAACACGTCCCGCATCACCAGGTGCATCTCGGCCGTGACCTTGCCGAGGCGCTCCGCCTCGGCGCCGAAGTCACCGCCGGACTCGGCCGGAGCCTCGCCGTCGGGGCTGCTGTAGAGGTTGCGCAGCGACGTCAGAGCCAATGCCCAGCCGTCCGTCCCGCCGGCGAGGAACTCCTGCCCGAAGGCCAGGTCGAATCGGTCCTTCTCGTCCCGCCACTGCAGGCGGGGGGCGGCCACATGGTCGAACCCGGCTCCGGCCAGGGACGTCGTCACCTCCACCTCGGGATTGCGCCCCGGCCTGAGGTGGCGGAAGATCTTGAGGATCAGCCGATCGTCGAACACGATCGAGCTGTTGCTCTGCTCCGCCCCCATCGGCCGGGCCCGCCTCGCCGTTTCGTCCCCGTCGGATGCGATCTCGAGCAGCACCCTGGCCAGCTCGGTGTCCCAGACGGCGTCGTAGGCGTACACGCCTTCGGCCACGCCCAGCACCGAGTTCTCGTGACCGTTGAGGAACTCCGCCACCTGCCCGGCCGGCCGCACCCCGAGGACCAGCTGGTAGTACTCGCCCGCCGCGTCGGCGATCAGGTGCCACAGCGCCCGGTCTTCCCCGCCCGACCACAACCGTCTCGCCGAGGCGACCCGCACCTGCTCCGGGTCCGGCGCCTCCGAACCGGAGTACCAGCGCTGGGCGGCCAGGTACTGCGGAAGGGCCGCCAGCAGCTCCGACGGGAATTCCTCCGGCATCATGGGGAAGCACCTCCCGGGGGTTCGATCAGCTCGAACCAGTAGAACCCGTACGGCGGGAGGGTGATGAAATACGGGAGCTCGCCGATACGGGGAAACGGCACCCGGCCCAACAGCTCGATCGGGACCCGCCCCTCCCACTTCTGGAGGGGCAGCTCGGCGGGCTGGGCCAGCTTCGAAAGGTTACAGACGCACAGCACCTCGTCCGGCCCGGCCTCCAAATCGGGACCCTCCAGCGTCCGCACGTAGGCCAGCACCGAGGGGTTCTCCAGGCTCACCACCTCGAAGCTGCCCGTGCCGAACACGGGATGCTGCTTGCGCACCTCGAGCATGCGCTTCATCCAGCGCAGGAAGGAGCTGGGGTTCCGCATGCCCGCTTCCACGTTGACGGCCTGGTAGCCGTAGACGGGGTCCATCAACGGCGGCAGGTAGAGCTGGGCGAAGTCCGCCGCGCTGAAACCGCCGTTGCGATCCGGCGCCCACTGCATCGGCGTGCGCACGCCGTCGCGGTCGCCGAGGTAGATGTTGTCGCCCATGGCGATCTCGTCGCCGTAGTACAGGATGGGTGATCCCGGGAACGAGAACAGCAGCGCGTGCAGCAGCTCCGCCACCCGCCGGTCGTTGTCAACCAGTGGCGCCAGGCGCCGGCCGATGCCGATGTTGCGCTTCATGCGCGGGTCCTTGGCGTACTCCGCCCACATGTAGTCCCGTTCCTCGTCGGTGACCATCTCGAGGGTGAGCTCGTCGTGGTTGCGGAGGAAGATGCCCCACTGGCAGTTGGGCGGGATCTCCGGGGTCCGGGCCAGGATCTCGGTGATCGGGTACCGCTGCTCCCGGCGCACCGCCATGAACATGCGGGGCATCACCGGGAAGTGGAAGCACATCTGGCACTCGTCGCCCTCGCCGAAGTACTCGACGACGTCCTCCGGCCACTGGTTGGCCTCGGCGAGGAGGACGCGGCCGGGGTAGAGGGAATCGATCTCCTTGCGCAGCCTCTTGAGGTACTCGTGCGTCTCCGGCAGGTTCTCGCAGTTGCTGCCCTCCCGCTCGAAGAGGTAGGGCACGGCATCGAGGCGGAAACCGTCCAGGCCTATGTCCAGCCAGTAGCGGCAGACGTCGATCATCGTCTCGGCCACTTCGGGGTTGTCGTAGTTGAGATCCGGCTGATGGGAGAAGAACCGGTGCCAGTAGAACTGGCCCCGTTGGGCGTCGAAGGTCCAGTTGGACTTCTCGGTGTCGACGAAGATGATTCGCGCGTCGTTGTATAGGCGCTCGTCGTCGCTCCACACGTACCAGTCGGCCTTGGCGCCGGTCCGGTCCAGACGGGACTCCTGGAACCACGGATGCTGGTCGGAGGTGTGGTTCATCACCAGGTCGGCGATGACGCGTATGCCCCGCTTGTGCGACTCCTCGATCAGCTCTACGGCATCGGCCAGGTCGCCGTACTCGGGAAGGATGGTCCAGAAGTCGCTGATGTCGTAGCCGCCGTCGCGCAGGGGCGACTGGTAGAAGGGCAGCAGCCAGAGGCAGTCCACGCCGAGCCACTGGAGGTAGTCCAGCTTCGACGTCAGGCCGGCCAGGTCGCCGGTACCGTCGCTGTTGCCGTCGTAGAAGCCGCGGACCAGGACCTCGTAGAAGACCGCGGTCTGGTACCAGTTGGTCACAGGGACAGAATGTGGGCGACGCGCTGGACCGGATCCAACCTTATGAAGGGGGCGGTGCCGGACCAGATGTAGGTCTCTTGCGCCAGTTCGTCCCGAACCGGGTAGGCACCCGATTCGGGCAGGCCAAGATGGGCCGCGTCGAGGTACACCAACGCTTCCTGGACGTTGTAGGGGTCGAGGTTGACCACGGTCAGCACACGGTCGGCCCCGTCGTCGGAGGTCTTGCTGTAGGCGATAATGGCCGGATTGGTCGTCGGGTGCATCCGTAGGGTGCGCAGGCGGGAGAAGGCCGGGTGCCGACGGCGGATCTCATTGACCAGGCCCATCAGAGGCAAGAGGCTTCCCGGCTGGTCGTAGTCGCGATGGCGGGTCTCGTACTTCTCGGAGTGCAGGTACTCCTCGTTGGTGTCCGACGCCGGCTCGTTCTCGTACAGCTCGTACCCCGAGTACACGCCATAGGAAGGTGACAGCGTAGCTGCCAGAACAAAGCGCAGGGCGAAGGCGCTGGGCGGTCCGTTGCGCAGGGGATCGGAGAGGATGTCCGGGGTGTTGGGCCAGAAGTTGGGCCGCATGAAGTCGGCCTTGGGTCCGTGGGCCAGCTCCTCCATGTAGGCCCAGAGGCCCTCCTCGCCGTGCTGTGTGGTCCGCCAGGTGAAGTAGGTGTAGCTCTGGCTGAAGCCGGCTTCGGCCAGGCGGGCCATGACCTTCGGCCTCGTGAACGCCTCGGCCAGGAACAGGACATCGGGATGCTCGGCCTGGATCGCCGCGATGACCCACTCCCAGAACGCCATGGGCTTCGTGTGGGGGTTGTCCACCCGGAAGATCCGGACGCCGAAGGAGATCCAGTGCTCGAGGATCTGCCGGCACGCCTCCCACAGCGCGACGCGGTCCTGCTCGCGCTCCGGCCAGAAGTTGATCGGGTAGATGTCCTGGTAGATCTTGGGTGGGTTCTCGGCGCAGGCGATGGTCCCGTCGGGACGGTGGTGGAACCATTCCGGGTGTTCGCGCGCCCAGGGATGATCGGGCGAGCACTGCAACGCGTAGTCGAGCGCCAGCTCCATCCCGTGCTCGTGCAGCTCGGCGATGAGGTCGCGGAGGTCGTCCGCCGTCCCCAGATCCGGGTGGATGGCGGTGTGGCCGCCTTCCTCGCTCCCGATCGCCCACGGGCTGCCCGGGTCGTCAGGCCCGGCGGTCAACGTGTTGTCCGGCCCTTTGCGGAAGGTGTGCCCGATGGGGTGGATGGGCGGCAGGTACAGGATGTCGAACCCCAGGCGGGCCAACTCCGGAACCCGGGTCTTGACGCCCTTGAAGCCGCCGAAGGACCGCGGGAACAGCTCGTACCACGCCCCGAACAGAGCCCGCTCGCGGTCGATCCACAACCGCACGGGCTCCGAAGCGGTCAGATCCACGGCGTCGTCGAACCCGAGGACCGCACCCTGCGTCCCGAACCGCACCGTGTGGCCCTGGACCTCGAGCCGGTGCGGCCCGATGTCGGTGGCCGTCAAGTAGGCCTCCCACTCGTCGTTGCCGAGCGGTCGGAGCGGTGCCGTCGCGACAGGCTCGGAGCGCCCTTCGGCGTAGAGCAGCGCCCGGCCCTCGATCGGGTCGTGGCCCTCGCGGAACATCACCGCGGTGACGCGGATGCGCTCACCTGCGACGGCTTTGGCGAAATGGTCCTGATGGGGGGTTCGAGGCCTAACGTCCTCGATGACCAGACGTCCAGTCACAGAGCCCACGCTACCCGCCGGCCACGGGGGGAAATCCGCCCCGCGGGCCCGCGGTAGCTTGGGCCCCGTGAGAGCCCTGCGCAGCTTCACCGTCCGGGCCCGCCTTCCCGAGCCTCTGGCCCCCCTCCAGGAGCTGGCCTTCAACCTGCGCTGGTCGTGGGACAACCGGACCCGGGACCTCTTCAGGTGGGTGGACCCGCAGATATGGGAGGCGTCCTTCCACGACCCCGTGCGGCTCCTCAGCCTGGTGGGCCGGCAGCGTTTGGACCAGCTCGCCGCCGATCCGGGCTTCATGGGTTTCCTCGACGAGATGCACGCCGAGCTGCGGCGCTACCTGCAGGGACCCAGGTGGTTCCAGACCCGGGGGGCCAGCTCGCTGCGGGGTGTCGCCTACTTCTCGCCCGAGTTCGGCATCGCCGAGGCCCTCCCGCAGTACTCCGGCGGCCTGGGCGTGCTGGCCGGCGACCACCTCAAGGCGTCCAGCAGCCTGGGCGTCCCCCTGGTGGGGGTCGGGCTGATGTACCGGCTCGGGTACTTCCGCCAACACCTCGACTCCGACGGCTGGCAGGAAGAGCGCTACCCGGTGCTCGACCCCCATGCCATGGCCCTCGAGCTGGTCGACGGCGTCCGGGTGTCGGTGGATCTGGCCGGTACCGCGCTGGAGGCGCAGGTGTGGCTGGCCCAGGTGGGCCGGGTCAAGCTGTACATGCTCGATGCCGACATCGAGCCCAACGAGCCGGACGTGCGGGCCGTCACCGACCGTCTGTACGGAGGCGGTCCGGAGCACCGCATCCGCCAGGAGATCCTGCTCGGCGTCGGGGGGGTGCGGGCGCTGGAGGCGGTGGGCGCCGAGACGCAGGTGTTCCACACCAACGAGGGCCACGCCGGCTTCCTCGGGCTCGAGCGCATCCGCCGCCTGATCACGGTGGACGGGCTCTCGTGGGAGGAGGCCGTCGAAGCGGTGCGGGCCGGCACCGTCTTCACCACGCACACGCCGGTGCCGGCCGGGATCGACCGGTTCCCCCGCGAGATGATGGAGCGCTACTTCGGCCAGTGGGCCAAGGACTGCGGCATCTCCCTCGACACGCTCATGGCTCTCGGCCACTTCCCGGGCGAGGCGCCGG
>DATGAX010000403.1:0-3677 GCA_035312965.1 Acidimicrobiales bacterium | reverse complement strand
GTGCGGGCCACCAGATCCTCCACCGCGCCGACCGCCCCGCCGGCCAGGTAGGGGATGCCGCAGGCCGAGTAGCTCGTCCACCGGCCCCGCTCGACCGCCACGATCTCCAGCTCCGGCGCCCGCCGGCGGGCCTGGAGCGCGGCGGACATGCCGGCCGCATCACCACCGATGACGAGGAGGCGTGTTCCCATCCGAGCACCTTAAAGTAAGTGGGTGGGCGTCTACGAGGAATGCCGGCACTATCTCCGGCGCAGCACCCCGACCGGGGAGCTGGTACAGCGCTGCCGGGTGTCGGCCAACGGGGAGGATCCCTTCTCGTGCCCGGAGGGGTGCCTGTTCATGGAGGAGCGGGCGTTGTCCGGTGCCGGATGGACCCAAGCCCCGGTTCAGCGCATGAGCAACACCGCCGACGGCCTGGCCGCGCTACCGCCGGCCCGCAAGAAGAAGCCGCGGCGGAAGAGATAGCGCCCTTTTTCCCAGGGAACTCCCAGCAACCCCCAAGGTTCCGTCCGCATGTTGGCTTCATGACCAAGCCCCGAGTCCTCGTGGTCGACGACGAGGAGCACATCACAGAGCTGGTCGCCATGGCGCTCGGCTACAACGGCTTCGACGTCGAACGGGTCGCTTCGGCCCGGACCGCCCTCGACTCCGTCGAGCAGCGCCGCCCCGATCTCATCGTCCTCGACGTCATGCTCCCCGACCTCGACGGTTTCGAGGTGGCCCGGCGCATCCGCTCCGCCGAGGGTGCCGGCAAGCACGTGCCCATCATCTTCCTCACCGCCCGCGACACCACGGCCGACAAGATCGAGGGGCTGCGGATCGGCAGCGACGACTACGTCACCAAGCCGTTCAGCATCGAGGAGCTGGTCGAGCGGGTGCGGGCCGTCCTGCGCCGGTCCGGCGGGGCGGGGCCGGGCGAGCGGCGCCTGGTCTTCGCCGATCTGGAGCTGGACGAGGACAGCCGCGACGTCTGGCGCAACGGACGCCTCGTGGAGCTCACGCCGACCGAGTACAAGCTGCTGCACTACCTGCTCGTCAACGCCCGTCGCGTCCTCACCCGGGAGCAGATCCTCGAGCACGTCTGGGAGTACACCTTCGCCGGTAACGCCAGCGTCCTCGAGACCTACATCAGCTACCTGCGGCACAAGATCGACGAGGGGGAGCAGCCGCTGGTCCACACCGTGCGCGGTGTCGGGTACACCATGCGGCTGCCCCGGTGAGTTGACCCTCCGCCTGCGCCTCGTCCTGGCCCTCGTGGCCCTGGTCGTCGTCGCCCAGGGCGTCGGCTTCGCCGCCACCTACTTCGCCTACCGCAACTCCGAGTACCAGCGCCTCGGCACCCAGCTCCGGGCGTCGAGCAACATCGTCGACCAGGTCCTGGACTCGGACCACGACCTGGGCCCGCCGCCCGGCCGGGCCGATCCCGGAGACCAGGGTGCCGGCCAGCGGGGGCCGACCCTGCCGTCGGGGCTGTTCGGCGAGCTGCGCAACGCCGACGGGACCCTCAACGGTTCGCCCGTCTACCTCGGCCTGTCGACCAAGCCCCGCCTGCCCGCCGTCATGACGCCCCCGCCGCCCGGGCCCGGAGGCCGGATCTTCACGGCCGGCGCCTCCGACGGCTCGGTCCAGTTCCGCGTGCTCGAGGTCCGCAACCAGCAGACCGGCTTCACCGTCATCGCCGTTCCGACCACCGAGGTGACCAACGCCCTGCGCCGCCTCGTGCTCATCGAGCTGGGCGCGGTGGCCGGGCTGCTCGCAGTCACCGCGGCCGGGGCCTGGCTGATCCTGCGCCGGGGCCTGCGCCCGCTCGAGCGGATGGCGGGCACCGCGGCGCAGATCTCCGCCGGCGATCTGTCACAACGGGTGACCGCGGCCCACGCCTCGAGCGAGGTGGGCCAGCTGGGGATGGCCTTCAACACGATGCTCGACGACATCGAGGCCGCGTTCACGGCGCGCGACGAGACCGAGCAGCGCCTCCGCCAGTTCCTGGCCGACGCCTCGCACGAGCTGCGCACCCCCCTCACCTCCATCCAGGGCTTCGCCGAGCTGTTCCGGGTGAGCGGCGAGAACGCCAAGGTCGACCTCCCCACCATCCTGCGCCGGATCGAGGAGGAATCGGCCCGGATGAAGGTCCTGGTCGAGGACCTCCTCCTGCTGGCCCGCCTCGACCAGCATCCGCCCATAGAGCGCAAGCCGACCGACCTCGTGGTCCTGGCCGCCGACGCCTGCACGGACGTCGTGGCCACCGACCCCCAGCGGCCGGTCACCCTCGACGCCCCCGAACCGGTCGTCGTGCAGGGCGACGAGGCCCATCTGCGCCAGGCGCTCTCCAACCTGACCACCAACGCCCTGCGTCACACGCCGGCCGGCAGCCCGGTGGAGGTGAGCTGCCACCGCAGCGACGGCGTGGCCGTACTGGCCGTGCGCGACCACGGTCCCGGGCTCGACCCGGAGTCGCTGGCCCACGCCTTCGACCGCTTCTGGCAGAGCGACAAGGCCCGCGTCGGGACGGGCGCCGGCCTCGGGCTGTCCATCGTGGCGGCTGTCGCCGACGAGCACGGAGGTAGCGCCATGGCCGGCAACGCACCGGGCGGGGGCGCCGTCTTCACCATCACCCTGCCGGCCGGCGAGGCCTAGCAGCTAAGCCGGCGCGGGGCCCTGGTGGCGGCGCTTGTGCACGAAGGCCTTGGCCGCCCCCCAGGCCAGCCCGGTCTCGGCCAGTTCGTCGTCGATGTCGGCCCACGACGCCGGCGACAGGTCGTACACGTCGTCGGGGAAGGCCCGTGCGGCGAAAGGATCCCGCTCTACGGGTGGCACGCCGGCGGCGGCCAGCACTTCGGTGGGGTAACGGACGGCCGAGCGCACGAGGGCCAGCGGGGTGGTCCGCTGGTCGTCGGGATCGGCGCCGAGCAGGTCCCTGACCGCGGGACCGACGGTCCGGCGGGCCGCGTCTCCAGCCTCCTCCGCCGCTGACCGCACGGCAGGGGGCACCGACCCCGACCACGCGGCGTGGACGCGCACCACGGACCGGACCACCCAGCCGGCCAACGCCCCGTCGATGCCGGCGGCCAGCGCCGCGGCGTAGGCCGCCAGCTGCGCGTCGGGATCGTCGCCGGGCGACGGCTCGGGGACCTCCCCGGTCATCCGGTCTAGCTCTCGAGCGGGTGGTCCAGCCGGTCCACGTCCACGCCGATCTCCTCCATCCACGCCACCGCCTCGGCGACCCGCTCCGCTTCCCCGTCGATCTCGCACACGATCCAGCCCACGTCCTCGCTGACGTCGGCCCGGCGGATGTTGGGCAGCACGTCGAACCGGCGCACCAGCTCGCCCAGCACCGGCCGGCGGACCAGGTCGGCCGGGAAGGTCAGGCGCAGCCGCTCTTCCTTCTCGGTCATCGCCCCACCACGCCGGTCACCGCCCCACCACCTCGGTCACCGCCCCACCACGCCGTCGTTGAGGTTGCCGCTGCGGAACCCCTCGAGGTCGAGCGTCACGTACCGGTAGCCGGCGGCCTTCACCGCCGCCACTATGACGGATCGCCGGGCCACCGCCTGGTCCAGCTCGGCGTCGGGCAGCTCGATGCGGGCCAGCTCGCCGTAGTGGCGCACCCGGAGTTGGCGGAACCCGGCCTCCCGCAGCCGGTCCTCGGCGAGGGCCACCCGGCCGAGCGTGCCCAT